>NZ_BAABHO010000053.1:0-45760 GCF_039542135.1 Actinomycetospora chlora | reverse complement strand
CCGGGCCCGCCGCCGCCCCCGCCGCGGCGCCCCGCGCGCCGCCCCGCGTCCCGGCCGCCGGACCCGCGCCGCCGGCTGCGGATCGGCCGCGTGCTGCTCGTGGCCGTGCTGCTGCTCTGCACGCTCAAGCTCATCGAGGTCCAGGGCCTGCGCGCCGGGGACCTCTCGGCCGACGCGGCCCGCCAGCGCACGACGCGGCTGGTCGTGCCGGCCGAGCGCGGCTCCATCCTCGACCGCTACGGCACCCCGCTCGCGTTCAGCGTCGAGGCCAAGGCGTTGGTGGCCAACCCGCGGCGGATCACCGAGGACTGGAACGCCCCGAACGTCCGCTCCCAGCCCGGCTCGCCGACGCCGGACCAGCGCAAGTCCGCGATCGCGCTGGGGATGGGCCGCATCCTCGGGCTCGACCCCGGCCCGATCTTCGCGTCGCTGATGAGCGACCGCAGCTACGTGGTGCTGGCGCCGCTGGTCGACCCGGGCGCCGCGCGGCAGGTCCGCGAGGCCTTCCCCGAGATCGCCGAGGAGGACCGCGAGTCGCGGCAGTACCCCGCCGGCGACGTCGCCGCGACGGTCGTCGGCAGCGCCTCCTGGAACATGGACCGCCAGAAGATCCGCGGCTCGATCGGTCTGGAGAGCGCGCTCGACACCACGCTCGCCGGTCAGGACGGGTTCCGCGTCGTCGACACGGCCGAGGGCAGCGACGCCGTCATCCCCGGCACCACCCGCGCCGAGCAGCCCGCCCAGGCCGGCCGCGACGTCGTCCTCACGCTCGACACCGACCTGCAGTACGCCGTCGAGCAGCGCCTGCGCGACTACACGGCGCGCGTCGGCGCCCGCAGCGGCAGCGCCGTCGTGCTCGACGCCCACACCGGCCAGGTGCTCTCGATGGCCAACTCGGGCTCGTTCAACCCGGCGTCCCCGGGCGCGCCCGGCGCGCAGCTGTCCAACCCGTCGGTGACGAGCCCGTTCGAGCCCGGGTCGGTCAACAAGATCGTCACGATGGCCGCGGCCGTCGAGGCCGGGGTGGCCCGTCCCGAGGACGTGCTGACGGTGCCGGGCAGCATCCGCGTCGCCGACCGCACGATCTCCGACGCCTGGTCGCACGGCCCGATCCAGCTCACGCTCAACGGCGTCCTCGGGCGCTCGTCGAACGTCGGCACGCTGATGACGGCGCAGCGCGTCGGGCCGGACCGCTTCGGCGCGATGCTCGCCGCGCTGGGCATCGGCACCCGCACCGGCATCGAGCTGCCGGGCGAGAGCTCCGGCTCGGTGCCCGCGCGCGCCGACTGGTCGGGCTCGACGTTCGGCAACCTGCCCATCGGTCAGGGCCTGTCGATGACGACCCTGCAGATGGCGAGCATGTACCAGGCCGTCGCCAACGACGGCGTGCGCGTGCCGCCGCGCATCGTCGAGGCCGAGGTGGGTGCCGACGGCGTCCGCATGCCCTCGCCGGCGCCCGAGGGCGTGCGGGCGATGAGCCCGCAGACCGCGGCCACGATGCGCGACATGCTCCAGTCGGTGACCCAGGACGGCCACGGCGGCGACCGGGGCACCGGCCCGGCCGCGGCCATGCCCGGCTACCCGGTGGCCGGCAAGACGGGGACGGCGCAGCAGGTCGACCCCGGGTGCGGCTGCTACTCGCAGTCGAACTACTGGATCACCTTCGCCGGGATGTTCCCCGCGCAGGACCCGCGGTACGTCGTCGCGCTGATGCTCGACCGCCCGCCGGGCGGCGACTCCGCGGCCCCGCTCTTCCACGACATCGGCGCCTACCTGGCCCAGCACGGCAACGTCCCGGTCTCGACCGCGCCGCCGCGCCACGTGCCGCTGACCCTGCCGTGACGGGGCCGCGACACCCCCGTGACACCCGCACCGCAGGCCACAGGGGCTGCGGAGCCGCACGGGGACGGTGAGTAGCCTTCGCGACCGTGCCCGCCGCACCGCCGAGGACCGTCGACGACGCCGCCGGACCCGCTCCCGAGCGGTCCGCCGACGGGGCCGACGACGCCCCGCTGCGACCCCGGCACACGGCGCCCGTGGTGATCACCGCGGTGGCCGACCGCATCCGCGCGGCCCTGCCCGACGCCGGTCCCGTGACGATCACGGGTGACGCCGCTGCGCGCGTCACCGGGGCCACGCTGCGGGCCCACGAGGTGCGTCCCGGCGACCTGTTCGCGGCCCTGCCGGGCGCCCGCGCGCACGGCGCCGACTTCGCCGCCGACGCCCTCGCCCGCGGGGCCGCGGCCGTGCTCACCGACGCCGACGGCGCCGGCCGGGCGGCCCTGCGCGGGGCCGGCGTCCCGGTGCTCGTCCACCCCGAGCCGCGCGCCGCGGTCGGGCACGCCTCGGCCCTCGTCTACGGCGACCCGTCCACCCGCCTCGACGTCCTCGGCGTCACCGGCACGAGCGGCAAGACCACGACGGTCTACCTGCTCGAGGCCGCCCTCGCGGCCGCCGGCGCGTCGACCGGGCTCATCGGCACCGTGGAGACCCGCCTGGGCGGCCGCCGCCTGCCCAGCGCGTTCACGACGCCCGAGGCGCCGGACCTCCAGGCCCTGCTGGCCCGGATGGCCGACGACGGCGCGACGCACGTGGCCATGGAGGTCTCCAGCCACGCCCTCGCGCTCGGCCGCGTCGCCGGCACCCGCTTCGCCGTCGGGGCGTTCACCAACCTCTCCGCCGAGCACCTCGACTTCCACGCCGACATGGAGGACTACTTCGCCGCGAAGGCGAAGCTGTTCGACGGGCGCTCGGCGGTCGAGGTCGTCTGCACCGAGACGTCCTGGGGCCGCCGCCTCGTCGGCGAACGCACGGTCACCGTCGGCACCCCCGACGCGGACTGGCGCGCCGAGGACGTCGTCGCGCTGCCCGACGGCACCCAGCGCTTCACCGTGCACGGGCCCGACGGCCTCGTGCTGCCCGTGTCCGTCCGCCTGCCCGGCGCGTTCAACGTCACCAACGCGCTGCTCGCGCTGGCTTGCGGCGCCGCGACGGGCCACGACCCGGCCGTGCTGGCCCGCGGGTTCGCCGAGGTCCGCGTGCCCGGGCGCATGCAGCGGGTGGAGGCCGGCCAGCCGTTCCTCGCCGTCGTCGACTACGCCCACAAGCCCGCGGCCATCGCGGCCCTGCTGGAGACGCTCCGGGGTCAGTCCGAGGGCCGCATCCTCACGGTCCTCGGCTGCGGCGGCGACCGCGACCGCGCCAAGCGCCCCGTGATGGGCCGCCTGGGCGCCCAGCTGTCCGACCACCTGTGGGTCACCGACGACAACCCGCGCACCGAGGACCCGGCGGCCATCCGCGCCGCGGTGCTCGAGGGCGCGCGCGAGGTCGAGGGCGCGACCGTGGACGAGATCGGCGATCGGCGCGCGGCCATCGGCGCCGCCGTGGCCGAGGCCCGCCCTGGCGACGTCGTGGTGGTGGCCGGCAAGGGCCACGAGACCGGTCAGCAGGTGGGCACCGAGACGCTCCCGTTCTCCGACGTCGAGGAGCTCGAGCGCGCCCTGCGCGCCGGTGGTCCCTGGTGATCGAGCTGACCCTCGCCGACGTCGCCCGCATCACCGGCGGGCGGCTGCACGGCGCGACGGGGGACGAGCGCGTCACGGGCAGCGTGGAGTTCGACAGCCGCGCGGTCGGCCCGGGCGGGCTGTTCGTGGCGCTGCCCGGCGAGCGCGTCGACGGGCACGACTTCGTCGGCGCCGCCGTGGCGGCGGGCGCCGCCGGGGTGCTCGCCGCCCGCGAGGTCGACGCGCCGGCGGTGATCGTGCCCTCGGTGGAGACCCAGCCGGGCTCGTACGTCCTCGCCGCGGACGCCGGCGGCGCCGGGGCCGGGGTGCTGGCCGCCCTGGCCCTGCTCGCGCGCCACGTCGTCGACGTCCTCACCGACCCCCGGACCGGCAGTGGGCTGCTCGTCGTCGGCATCACCGGGTCGTCGGGCAAGACCTCGACCAAGGACCTCACCGCGCACCTGCTCGAGGGGGCTGGGGAGACCGTCGCCCCGCCCGGGTCGTTCAACAACGAGCTGGGCCACCCGTGGACCGCGCTGCGGGCGACGCCGTCCACGCGCCACCTCGTCCTCGAGCTCTCCGCCCGCAACCGCGGCCACGTCGCCGCGCTGTGCCGGGTCGCGCCGCCGCGGATCGGGGTCGTGCTCAACGTCGGCTCGGCGCACCTCGGGGAGTTCGGTTCCCGGGAGGCGATCGCGCAGGCCAAGGGCGAGCTGGTGGAGGCGCTGCCGGAGACCGGCGTCGCCGTGCTCGGCGCCGACGATCCGGTCGTCGCGGCCATGCGGGAGCGCACCGTGGCCCGCGTCGTGCACGCCGGCCGGGCGCCCGAGGCCGACGTCCGCGCCGCCGACGTCGTCCTCGACGACGCCGGCCGCGCGACGTTCCGGCTGGTCACGGCCACGGGGGAGGCCCCGGTGCGCCTGGCACTGCACGGCGCCCACCACGTCGACAACGCCCTCGCCGCGGCCGCCGTGGCCCTCGAGGCCGGGCTGGACGTGGCGACGATCGCCGAGCGCCTCGGCACCGCGTCGGCGCGCTCGCGCTGGCGCATGGAGCTCACCGAGCGCGCCGACGGCGTCCGGGTGCTCAACGACGCCTACAACGCCAACCCCGAGTCGATGCGCGCCGCGCTGGCGACGCTCGGCGCCATGGGCGGGCGGCACACCGCCGTCCTGGGCGTCATGGCCGAGCTCGGCGACGACACCACCCGCGCGCACACCGAGATCGGCCGCGAGGTCGCGCGCACCGGTGTGGCGCGCCTCGTCGTCGTCGGCGACGCGGCGCGGCCGCTGCACGAGGCGGCGGCGCAGGCCGGGGTCGACTCGCGGCTGGTGCCGGACGCCGACGCGGCCGCCGAGCTGGTGAGCGCCGGCGTGGCGCCGGGCGACGTCGTGCTGGTGAAGGCGTCGCGCTCGGCCGGGCTGGAGCGGGTCGCGGCGGCGCTCACCACGAACCCGGGAGGAGCCCGATGAGGGGCGTGCTGGTCGCGGCGGGGGTCGCGCTGGCCGTGTCGATCCTCCTGACCCCGTACGTGATCCGGCTGTTCATCAAGCAGGGGTTCGGCCAGGAGATCCGCGAGGAGGGGCCGCAGAGCCACCGCGGCAAGCGCGGGACGCCGACGATGGGCGGCGTCGCGATCCTCGCCGCGGTGTGGATCGGCTACCTCGTCGCGCACCTGGTGGGCGACGTCGCGATCTCGGCGTCGGGCCTGCTGGTGCTGATGCTGATGACCTCGCTGGGGGTCGTCGGGTTCCTCGACGACTTCATCAAGATCCGGCGCCAGCGCAACCTCGGGCTGAACAAGACCGCCAAGCTCGTCGGCCAGCTGGTGACGGCCGTGCTGTTCGGGGTGCTCGCGCTGCAGTTCCCCGACGAGCAGGGCCTCCGACCGGCGTCGCCCAACCTCTCGTTCGTCCGCGACATCGCCGTGGTCAGTCTCGGCGCGGTCGGGTTCGTCGTCTTCTGCTACCTCGTGGTGACGGCGTGGTCGAACGCCGTGAACCTCACCGACGGGCTCGACGGCCTTGCCGCGGGGACGTCGGCGATGGTGCTGGCGACGTACCTGATCGTCTCGTTCTGGCAGTTCCGCAACGCCTGCGGCATGCAGATCGAGGCGGGCTGCTACCAGGTGCGCGACCCCTTGGACATCACGCTCGTGGCCGCGGCGGCGATGGGTGCCTGTATCGGGTTCCTGTGGTGGAACGCGGCGCCCGCGAGGATCTTCATGGGCGACACCGGGTCGCTCGCGCTGGGCGGGCTGTTCGCCGGGCTGAGCATGGTGACCCGCACCGAGCTGCTGCTCGTGGTGCTCGGCGGCGTGTTCGTCGTCGAGGCGCTGTCGGTGGTGCTGCAGGTCGCGGTCTTCCGCACCACCCGACGACGACCGTTCCGGATGGCGCCGTTCCACCACCACTTCGAGCTCGCCGGGTGGGCGGAGACCACGGTGATCATCCGGTTCTGGCTGCTCGCGGCGATCTGCTGCGCGCTGGGGCTGGGGCTGTTCTACAGCGAGTGGCTGGCGGCCTCGGGTGGCTGAGTGGCGTGACCGCCACGTGCTCGTTGCCGGGGCCCGCCGCACCGGCGTCTCCGTCGTCGACGTGCTGCTGTTCCTGGGCGCGCGGGTGACGGTCGCCGACGGCGACCAGGCCCAGCTCGACGGGCTCGGCGACCGTCCCGTGGCGCGGACCCGGGAGCTCGCGACGCTCCCCGACGGCTGCGACCTCGTGGTGACCAGCCCCGGCTTCCGCACCGACTCGCCGCTGGCGCTGGCCGCGCGGTCGGCGTCGGTCCCGATGGTGGGGGAGCCGGAGCTGGCCTGGTGGCTCGGCGACGAGCCGGCGGTCTGCCCGGACGGCCCGCCGCGCTGGCTCGCCGTCACCGGCACCAACGGCAAGACCACCACGACGACGATGCTCGAGGCGATCCTGCGCGCGGCAGGGGAGGACACCGTCGCCTGCGGCAACATCGGCCTGCCGGTGGTCGACGCGCTGCGCGCCGGGCACCGCGTGCTCGCCGTCGAGCTCTCGAGCTTCCAGCTGGAGTGGTCGCCGTCGGTGCGCCCCTACGCGGGCGCGGTGCTCAACCTCGCCGAGGACCACCTCGACTGGCACGGCTCGATGGCCGCCTACGGCGCGGCGAAGGCGCGCGTGCTGCGCGGCGAGGTCGCCGTCGCCGGGCTCGACGACCGCGAGGCGTCCGCGCTGCTCGTCGCCGCGCCCGCGCCCCGGCACGTCGGCTTCACCCGAGGTGAGCCGCAGGCCGGCCAGCTGGGGATCGTCGACGGTCGGCTGGTCGACCGGGCCTTCGGGGACGGTGTCGCGCTCGCGACGGTCGCCGACGTCGCCCCGCCCGGGCCGCCGGGGGAGGCGAACCTGCTGGCCGCGGCCGTGCTGGCCCGTCGCGTCGGCGTCGGGACCGGGGCGGTGGACGCCGGTCTGCGCGCGGTGTCGCCGGGCGCGCACCGCGGCGCCGTGGTCGCCGAGGCCGGCGGGGTGCGCTGGGTCGACGACTCCAAGGCCACCAACCCGCACGCGGCGGCCGCCTCGCTGGCGGCGCACCCGCGCGTGGTGTGGGTCGCGGGCGGGCTGCTCAAGGGCGCCGACGTCGCCGGGCTCGTCACCGCCCACCGCGACCGGCTGGCCGGCGCGGTCGTCCTGGGCCGCGACCGGGCGCAGGTGGCGGCCGCGCTCGCGCGACACGCCCCCGAGGTCCCCGTCCGGGACGTGGGCGGGGGCGACGATGACGCGGTGACCTCCAGCGACGACGGCGGCGACGGCATGGTGCGGGCGGCGCGGGCGGCCGCCTCCCTGGCCCACCCCGGCGACACCGTCCTGCTCGCCCCGGCCGCGGCGTCGATGGACATGTTCCGCGACTACGCCGCCCGCGGGGACGCCTTCGCGGCGGCCGCGCGCGCGGTGGCCGGCGGGGTGGGGCCCGACGGGGCCGTGACACCGCCGGACCCCGAGCGCACCGACGGCAGCGGCGCGGCGTGAGCGCGCCGGCCCGGGGACCCCGTTCCCGACCGGCCCGCCCCGGGGTGGTCGCCTCGGCCCGCTCGGCGCTGCACCAGTGGCTCGAGCGGCCGCTGACGTCGCTGCACCTGGTGCTCGCGGTGTTCGGCCTGCTCACCGCGCTCGGGCTGGTCATGGTCCTGTCGGCGTCGGCGGTCTCGGCCTACGCGGCGGGCGGGTCGTCCTACGGCGTGTTCTTCCGCCAGGCGCTGTTCGCCGTCATCGGCCTGGTCCTGTTCTGGATCGGCCTGCGCGTGCCGCCGCGGCGCATCCGAGCGGCGAGCCCCTGGCTGCTCGCCGGCTGCCTCGCCCTGCTGGTGCTCGTGCTGGTGCCGGGCCTGGGCGCGGTGGTCAACGGGTCGCGCAGCTGGTTCCGCGTGGCCGGGCTGTCGGTGCAGCCCTCGGAGCTGACCAAGATCGCGCTGGCGCTGTGGGGCGCACACGTCCTCGTGCGCCACCGCCCGCACCCGAGGACCTGGCGGGCGGCGCTACTGCCGCTGCTGCCGGTGTCTCTGCTGGTGCTCGCGCTGGTGCTCGCGCAGCCGGACCTCGGCACCACGGTCTCGCTGATGATCATCGTCTTCGCGCTGCTCTGGTTCGCGTGCTCGCCGCTGGGCCTGATGGCGTTCATCGTGTCGAGCGGCGTCGTCGGCGCGGTCGTGCTCGGGGTCGTCGCCACCTACCGGCAGAGCCGCATCACCGCGTTCCTCAACCCCGACCTCGCCGACCCCCTCGGCCCCGCCTACCAGGCCCGGCAGGCGCTGTTCTCGCTCGCCGACGGCGGGCTGTTCGGCGCGGGCCTCGGGCAGGGGCGGGCGAAGTGGGACTACCTGCCCAACGCCGACAACGACTTCATCTTCGCGATCATCGGTGAGGAGCTCGGGTTCGTCGGTGCCGGCGCGGTGATCGCCCTGTTCGCGACGCTCGCCTACACCGGGCTGCGGATCGCGGTGCGCAGCGCCGACCCGTGGATCCGCGTGGTGGCGGCGACGCTGACGGTGTGGCTGGTCGCGCAGGCCTGCATCAACATCGGCTACGTCGTCGGCCTGCTGCCGGTCACCGGCATCCCGCTGCCGCTGGTGTCGTCGGGCGGCACGTCGCTGGCCCTGGCGCTGCTCTCGGGCGGCCTGCTGGCGAACTTCGCCCGGCACGAACCGGAGGCCGCGGCCGCGCTGCGCGCCCACGGGCAGGGACGCCTGGCACGGGCCCTGCGCCTGCCCGAACCGAGCCTCCCGCGCCAGGCGGCGACGGACCGGCCGAGCGACCGGCCCACGGGCCGGCGCGGCCGGGGAGGGGGCCGGTGAGGCGCTCCGGCGCCGACCCGGACGATGGGGGCATGACAGTCTCGGTGGTCGTGGCCGGCGGCGGCAGCGCCGGGCACGTCGAGCCCGCCCTGGCCACCGCCGACGCGGTGCGCCGCCTCGAGCCCGACGCCCGCGTCACCGCGCTGGGCACCGAGCGGGGCCTGGACACCCGGCTCATCCCCGCGCGCGGCTACCCGCTGGAGCTCATCCCGCCGGTCCCGCTGCCCCGCAAGCCCAACGCGGACCTGGCCCGGCTGCCCTACCGGGTCGTGCGCTCGGTGCACCGCACCCGCCGGGTGCTGCGCGACGTCGGCGCGGACGTCGTCGTCGGGTTCGGCGGCTACGTCGCGCTGCCCGCCTACCTCGCGGCGGCGTCGCTGCGCCTGCCGATCGTCGTGCACGAGGCCAACGCGCGCGCCGGCGTCGCCAACAAGGTCGGGGCCCGGTTCGCCCGCGACGTCCTCGCCGCCGTGCCGGGCAGCGGGCTCGCCGGCGCGCGGGTCGTCGGCATCCCGCTGCGGACGGCGATCACCGAGCTCGACCGCGCCGGGCTGCGGGCGCAGGCCCGCGAGCACTTCGGGCTCGACCCCGAGGCGCCGGTGCTGCTGGTCTTCGGCGGCTCGCAGGGCGCCCGCTCGCTCAACGAGGCCGTCTCCGCGGCCGTGCCCGCCCTGACGGCCGCGGGGGTGTGGGTGCTGCACGCGCACGGGCCGAAGAACGAGCCCACCGTCTCCGCGCCCGGCTACGTCCCGGTGCCCTACCTCGAGCGCATGGACCTGGCCTACGCCGCCGCCGACGTCGCGCTGTGCCGGGCGGGCGCGATGACCGTCGCCGAGGTCTCGACGGTCGGGCTCCCCGCGATCTACGTGCCCCTGCCGCACGGCAACGGCGAGCAGGCGCTCAACGCCCGGCCCGTCGTCGACGCCGGGGGCGGGGAGCTCGTCGCGGACGCCGAGCTGACCGGCGACGTCGTGACGTCCCTGGTGACGGACCTCGTCGCCGACCCCCGGCGGCTCGCCGCCACCGCCGCGGCGGCCCGGCGTTCGGGGCACGCGGGAGCGGACGAGACACTGGCGCGGGTGGTGCTCGAGGTGGCGGGCACGCTCGTGAGCGAGAGGGGCCGGACATGAGCCCGACCGAGACCGAGCAGCACGTCGGTGCGGACGCGGGCGTGCCCCCGTTGCCGCCCCTGCTGTCGCGGGTGCACTTCATCGGCGCGGGCGGCGCGGCGATGAGCGGGATCGCGCGCATCCTGCTCGCGCGCGGCGCGATGGTGTCCGGCTCGGACGCCAAGGACTCCCGGGCGGTGCTCGCGCTGCGCACGCTCGGCGCCGAGGTCGCCGTCGGCCACGACGCGCACAACCTGGACCTGCTGCCCGGCGGCCCGACCGTCCTCGTCACCACCAAGGCCGTGCACCAGGCCGACCCGGACAACCCCGAGCTCCTCGAGGCGGCCGCCCGCGGCGTCCCGGTGCTGCACCGCTCCGCGGTGCTCGCCGAGCTCATGGCCGACCACCGCGCGGCCTGCGTCTCGGGCAGCGCGGGCAAGACGTCGACGACGTCGATGCTGGTCGTCGCGCTGCAGGCGTGCGGCACCGACCCCTCGTTCATGATCGGTGGCGACCTGCTCGCCTCCGGCTCGAGCGCCCACCACGGGCTCGGCGACGTGTTCGTCGCCGAGGCCGACGAGAGCGACGGCTCGTTCCTCGCCTACTCGCCGGCCGTGGCGATCGTGACCAACATCGAGCCCGACCACCTCGACCACCACGGCACCGTCGAGGCCTACGTGGCCGTGTTCGACGCGTTCGCGGCCCGGATCGAGCCGGGCGGCGCCCTCGTGGTCTGCGCCGACGACCCGGGCGCGGCGGCCCTGGGCGAGCGCGCCGAGCAGGCCGGGGTGCGGGTGCGCCGCTACGGCCGCGCGGCCGCCGGCCCCCAGGACGCGCGCGTGCTCGACTACCGCGCCGAGGGCTCGACCGGCGTCCTGCGCCTCGAGGTCGCCGGGCGGGAGACCGAGCTGCGCCTCGGCGTCCCCGGCGAGCACCAGGCGCTCAACGCCTGCGCCGCCCTGCTCGCGGGCCTCGACCTCGGCGCCCCGCTCGACGGGCTGCTCGGCGGCCTGGCCGGGTTCGACGGGGTGCGCCGGCGCTTCGAGTACCGCGGCACCGCCGACGGCGTCCGCGTCTACGACGACTACGCCCACGCACCCACCAAGGTCGCCGCCCAGCTGCGCGCCGCGCGCCCGGTGCTCGGCGGGTCGGGGCGGCTCATCGTCGCGTTCCAGCCGCACCTCTACTCCCGCACCCGCGACTTCGCCGCCGAGTTCGGCGCGGCGCTCTCGCTGGCCGACGAGGTCGTGGTGCTCGACGTCTACGGCGCCCGCGAGCAGCCCGAGCCCGGCATCAACGGCGAGCTCATCGCCCGCCAGCTCACGCTGCCGCCCGAGCACGTGCACTACGAGCCGTCGTGGGGCCAGGTGCCGGCGCTGCTCGCCGACCTCGCCCGGCCCGGCGACCTCGTCGTGACGATGGGCGCGGGCGACATCACCGTCCTCGGGCCCGAGGTGCTCTCCGAGCTGGAGCGCCGGGCCGGGCACGAACCCGTCGACGGCACCCACGACACGGCCGGGACCCCACCGCGGTGAGCGGGTCCGCCCGGCCCACCGGCCGCCCCGCGCGGGGTGGCCGGTCGGGGCGGGCGGGTGACCGCCGCTCGGGGGGCGCCGGCGCGCGTCCCTCCGGGGCCGCGTCGGGCTCGCCGGGCCGGGCGCAGCGGGTCCGGCCCGCGTTGCCGAGCACCGGCCGGCGACGGCGCGGGCTGTGGATCGGGCTGGCGGCCGCGCTGGTCGTCCTCGCCGCGCTGGTCTACGTGACGGTCTGGTCGCCGCTGCTCGACGTGCGCGACGTGCACGTGGTGGGGGCCGCGCCCGACCAGGTGGAGGCGGTGCGCTCCGCGGCGGCCGTGGCGCCGTCGACGTCCCTGCTCTGGCTGGACGGCGACGACGTCGCCGAGCGGGTCCGCACGCTGCCCCGCATCGCGTCGGTCGACGTGGCGCGCGACTGGCCCGGCACGCTCGTCGTCAGCGTCTCCGAGCGCGAGCCGGTGCTCGCCGCGACGGCCCCGGGCGGCGGGTTCCTGCTCGTCGACGCCACCGGGTTCGGCTACCGCGTCATCCCGCAGCGCCCGGCGGGCGTCCCCACGCTGACGCTGCCCCCGGGGGTCCTGCCGTCCCCGGACGAGCCCGGCACCCGCGCCGCCGCCGACGTCGTGGTCGCCCTGCCGGCGTCGCTGCGCGCCGACCTGGTCGAGGTCCGCGCGGAGGGCCCGTACGACGTCGCCTTCGTGCTGACCAACAACCGCGAGGTGCGCTGGGGCGCCGACGCGGACAACGACCGCAAGGCGGCGGTGCTGAACGCGCTGCTGACCCGCCCGGGCTCGGTCTACGACGTCTCCACCCCGGACCTCGCCGTCGTCCGCTGACGTCGCGCCGCGGCCCCCCGTTCCGAGCGAGGGGCACCCTCCCTCGATCTAGCCGCCGAACGGTCCCCCTCACCGGAACGTTCGCCACCCGACCCGTTCCGCCCAGGGGCGCCCCTCGCTCATCTATCCGACCGAGGGTGCCCCTCGCTCGACGAGAAGTCTCGAGCACGGGTCGAGGGTTCGCGACCGCCCGGCGAGCGGGTGCCATGAGGTGCGGACACGCCCGGCGCGCCTCGTGGAAATGCCGGTGGACGCCTGCCTACCGTGCGCACGTCGCCGATGAGGACCCTCACCGTAGACCTCCACCAGAGGTCGAGGGTTGCGACACGCCGGACGCCCGACCCAGCCCCGAAAGGCGGATCGCATGACGCCCCCGCACAACTACCTGGCCGTGATCAAGGTGGTCGGCATCGGTGGTGGCGGCGTCAACGCCGTCAACCGCATGATCGAGGTCGGCCTCAAGGGCGTCGAGTTCATCGCCGTGAACACCGACGCCCAGGCCCTGCTGATGTCGGACGCCGACGTGAAGCTCGACGTCGGCCGCGAGCTGACGCGCGGGCTCGGTGCCGGGGCGGCGCCCGACGTGGGCCGGCGGGCCGCGGAGGACCACCGCGAGGAGATCGAGGAGGTCCTCAAGGGGGCCGACATGGTCTTCGTGACCGCGGGGGAGGGCGGCGGCACCGGCACCGGCGGCGCGCCCGTCGTCGCGAGCATCGCCCGCAAGCTCGGCGCCCTGACGATCGGCGTCGTGACGCGGCCCTTCAACTTCGAGGGCAAGCGCCGCGCCACCCAGGCCGAGAACGGCATCACCGAGCTGCGCAACGAGTGCGACACGCTCATCGTCATCCCCAACGACCGCCTGCTGCAGCTCGGCGACGTGGGCCTGAGCCTGATGGACGCCTTCCGCAGCGCGGACGAGGTGCTCCTGTCCGGCGTCCAGGGCATCACCGACCTCATCACCACGCCGGGCCTCATCAACCTGGACTTCGCCGACGTCAAGAGCGTCATGTCCGGGGCGGGCAGCGCGCTGATGGGCATCGGCGCCGCGCGGGGCGAGAACCGCTCGGTGGAGGCGGCGGGCAAGGCCATCAACTCCCCGCTGCTCGAGGCGAGCATGGACGGCGCCTACGGGGTGCTGCTCTCGATCGCGGGCGGCTCGGACCTCGGCCTGTTCGAGATCAACGAGGCGGCGTCGCTCGTCCAGGAGGCGGCACACCCCGAGGCCAACATCATCTTCGGGACGGTCATCGACGACTCGCTGGGCGACGAGGTGCGGGTCACCGTCATCGCCGCGGGCTTCGACTCCGGCGCGCCGACCCACAAGAAGCTCGAGCCCCACGCGCTCGGCGCGGCGACCGGCTCGTCCGGCGCGACCGTCTCGGCCCAGGCCGGGCAGGTCCAGCGCCCGGCGGCGCCCACCCACGCGAACGGCGGCCCCTCGCCCGCGGTCTCGGCCGCGCCGACGATCCCCGCGACGCCCGCCGTCGACCGTGCCTCGGTCGACCGTCCCGCCCCGGCGGTCCCCGCGACCAACGGCGCCGGCTCGTCGGGTCCCGCGCCCAGCGACCCCGCGGGGGAGGCGGCCGCGTCCGCGCCGCCGGTGACCCCGCCGGCCGCCACGACGCCGGCGAACCCGACCGCCCCCGAGACGCCGGCCGCGCGCACCGCGGACGAGGACGACGTGGACGTGCCGTCGTTCATGAGACGCTGAGGACGTGGCCGCGCCCTCCGGAACCCCGTCCGCGACGAGCTCCCCGCCCGTCCGCGTCCGGCGCGTGTTCACCACGCGGGCCGGCGGGCGCTCGGCCGCCCCGTACGCGTCGTTCAACCTCGGCGACCACGTCGGCGACGACCCGGCCGCCGTCGCGGCCAACCGCCGGCGGCTCGGCGAGGGCATCGGCCTCGGCCCGGAGCGGGTCGCGTGGATGCACCAGGTGCACGGCACCGACGTCGCCACCGTGACCGAGCCCGGCGGCGGGACGCCCACCGCGGACGCCCTGGTCACCGACCGGCCCCGGCTGGCCCTCGCCGTCGTCGTGGCCGACTGCGTGCCCGTGCTGCTCGCCGACCCGGGTGCCGGCGTGGTCGCGGCCGCCCACGCGGGCCGTCGCGGCGCGGCCGACGGCGTGCTCGACCGCACCCTGGAGGCGATGGCCGCGCTGGGCGCCGACACCGGGCGCGTCGAGGCGCTCCTCGGGCCGGCGGTCTGCGGCGAGTGCTACGAGGTGCCCGCCGCCATGCGCGACGAGGTGGAAGCGGCGCTGCCCGGCAGCGCGTCGACCACGCGCGTCGGCACCCCGGGGCTCGACCTGCGCGCCGGCCTGCGCCGCCGCCTGGCCGAGCTCGGCGTCACCCGCGTCGACACGGACGGCCGCTGCACCTTCGAGGACGACCAGCTCTTCAGCCACCGCCGCGCGCAGCCCACGGGACGCCTGGCCGGCGTGACGTGGTGGGAGTACGCCCGCCCGTGACGGCGACGCCCGAGGACGGCCGCCGCGACGAGCTCGCCGAGGCCCTCGCGGCCGTGCGGGCGCGGGTGGCCGACGCCGCCCGCGCGGCGGGGCGCGACCCCGACGAGGTCGGGCTGCTCGCGGTGACCAAGACGTGGCCCGCGCAGGACGTCGCCCTGCTCACCGACCTCGGCCTGAGCGCCTTCGGGGAGAACAAGGAGCAGGAGGGCGCGGCCAAGGCCGCCGAGCTCGCGTCGTTGCGCCCCGGGGTCGCGGCCCGCTGGCACGTCGTCGGGCGCCTGCAGCGCAACAAGGCCCGCAGCCTCGTGCGGTGGGCCCACGCCGTCGACTCGGTCGACTCCGCGCGTCTCGTCGACGCGCTGGAGAACGCCGCCGCCAAGGCCCTCGACGCGGGGGAGCGGCAGGAGCCCCTCGAGGTGCTCGTCCAGGTCTCGGTGGACGCCGACCCGGACCGCGGCGGCGCGCCCGTCGACGAGGTGCCGGCGCTGGCCGACCGCGTCGGGGGCTGCGCGCACCTGTCCCTGGGCGGGGTGATGACCGTGGCGCCCCAGGGCATCGCACCCCGCGAGGCCTTCGCCACGGTGTGGGAGGTGGCGCAGCGGGTACGCGCGGCGCACCCCCGCGCGGTGACGCTGTCGGCGGGGATGTCGGGGGATCTCGAGGACGCGGTCGCGTACGGGTCGACGTGCGTGCGTGTCGGAACGGCACTGCTCGGCCGACGGTAGCTAGCGTTCCGTGTGAGTGAACGACACTGATGTGACTCACGGGACGCGAGAGCACGGTGTCCCGTCGGACAGGGAGAGCCATGACCACTCTGCACCGGGTGAAGGCGTACTTCGGCATGGTCCCCGCCGACGAGCTGGACTCCTACGACGGCTACGACGACGACCGCTACGACCGGCACCCCGTCGACCGTCACTCCGGCGACCGCCACCGCTACGACCGCTACGACGACCGCTACGAATCCTACGAGTCGGACCGCGGGTACGACCGCTACGCCGGTGGGCGCCACGACGACGACCGCTCGGACCGCTCGGAGCGCGCGGACCGGTACGACCGCTACGACCGGTACGAGGACTCCCGCGAGCGCCGCACGCCGCGGCCGCGCGACCCGGAGGTCACCGAGATCCGGCGCGAGGACGAGGCGCCGACCGAGAGCGTGTCGCGCGCCGGCCGGGGGCGGACGTGGGCGGCGAACACCGGCCCGAGCCACACGTCGGTGCGCCCGACCACCCACCGCACCCCGCCGTCGCTCTCCTCCGCGTCGTCGGCCGCCCTCGCGGGCTCGTCGTCGGCGACGGCCGCCGCGCCCGCCGCCCCTGCCCCGGCGGCCCCGGCGGCGGCTCCGGCCAAGGCGGCCAAGCCCGTCGCGGCGGCGGCGGAGCCGGACCCGCAGACCGGGCCGGCCGAGATCACCTCGCTCCAGCCCACGAGCTACAACGAGGCGCGGCTCATCGGCGAGCGCTACCGCGACGGCATTCCGGTGATCATGAACCTGACCGAGATGGACGACGCCGGGGCCAAGCGCCTCGTCGACTTCGCCGCCGGCCTGGCCTTCGCCCTGCGCGGCTCCATCGAGAAGGTGACCAACCGGGTGTTCCTGCTCTCACCGCCGAACGTCGAGGTCTCGGCGTCGGACCGCCGCAAGCTCGCGGAGACCAACTACGCGAAGACGTCCTGAGGACCGGTTCGGCCCAACGGACCCTGCCGAACGGATGAGTCGGCGGATATGGCAAGCTTGCCTTCCGATCGGTGGCCGACGCGATCTCGATCACGTGTCGCGCCCCGGTGTGCGGATTCCGTGTGTCGCTCGCGGCGCGCCGACATCCCTATCTCGGCCCGATCTCGAGCCGGTCACGGCCCCGCGCCACGCGGCCGAACGGGCGATGACACCCGTGGCGCGCCGGATGGTGTCCTGCGTGCGCCGAGCGCGCCCGGAGAAGGGCGCGCGCCCCGGCAGGCCCGGGAGACACCCCTGTCACCGCACGTAGAGGGGCACGGAACGTCACGACCCGGTCGGCGGATCGCCGCTCGTCCCGGTCACCGGTAGGTCTGTGGGTTCACGAGGCCCCGCTCGTGGCGCTGCGTCACCATCCGGGCATCGAGGGCAGCGCGTCACTGGACCCGTCCATTATGGTTCTGTCGCTCGCAGAGGTCGTACTCTGCGGGTGGCGGAGCTCGAAGAGCCCGAGGTACCTGGGGTTCCGCAGCCGAGGAGTGCTTGAGGAGATCCGATGCCGCTGACCCCTGCCGACGTTCACAACGTCGCGTTCAGCAAGCCGCCGATCGGGAAAAGGGGCTACAACGAGGACGAGGTCGACGCGTTCCTCGACCTCGTCGAGGCCGAGCTCGGTCGCCTGCTGGAGGAGAACAACGATCTCCGCGAGCAGGTCGAGCAGCTCGAGCAGCAGCTCTCGTCCGCGCACGCGGACCTCGACGACGCCCGCAGCAAGGCCGCGTCCGCCCCGAGCCAGAGCTCCGGGCCGGCCACGCAGGTCTCGGCCCCGCCGCCGGCGCGTCCCGTGGAGGACGCCCCCCGCACCGTGCAGCAGCCGATGCCGCCGCAGCAGCCGCAGCAGCAGCCGCAGCCCGTGACGCAGGCGGTCGCCCCGCCCCCGTTCGGGATGTCGGAGCAGCAGGGCGGCGGCGGTGGCGGTGACCACCACGTCCAGGCCGCCAAGGTCCTCGGGCTCGCCCAGGAGATGGCCGACCGGCTCACCGCCGAGGCCAAGTCCGAGGCCGACGGGATGCTCGCCGACGCGCGCACCAAGTCCGAGCAGCTGCTCTCCGAGGCGCGCACCAAGTCGGACAGCATGGTCAACGAGGCCCGCACCCGCGCCGAGACGATGCTGAACGACGCGCGCACCCGCGCCGAGACGCTGGAGCGCCAGGCGCGCGACAAGGCGTCGACGCTCGAGCGCGACGCGCAGCGCAAGCACAACGAGACGATCAGCCTCATCGAGCAGCAGAAGGGCGGGCTCGAGAAGAAGATCGACGAGCTGCGCACCTTCGAGCGCGAGTACCGCACCCGCCTGAAGACCTACCTCGAGTCGCAGCTGCGCGACCTCGACGGTCGGGGCTCCGCGGCGCCGGACAACGGGCGCAACGGCAGCGGCGGGTACGCCACCAGCGGCTACGGCTCGCGAGCCGAAGCCGGCAGCTGACGGACGCCGCCGGCCCGCGCGCCACCCGGCGCGCGGGCCCGTGGCCCGGGGTTCGGGGGTCCGATCGTGCTGCTGCTCGTCCTGCTCTGTGTACTGATCGCCTTCGGGCTCCTCGTGGTCGCGGTCGTCACCTCGGTGGCGACCTGGGCCTGGGGGTCCGTGGTCGCCAGCGTGCTCGCGGCCGTCCTCCTCGTGGCCGACGTCCTGCGTCGACGCCGGCGGGAGCGCGACCGGCGGCGTGACGCCGCCGCCGCGCCGGCCGGCTCCTCCGGTCCGACGGCCGTTCCCCCGTCCGCACCTCCGTCGGCACCTCCGTCGGCAGGGTCCGGCGCCCCGTCCTCCGGGTTCGCCCCGGTGCCGCACTCCTCGGCCCCCGGGCAGGGCTCCCCGGAGGCCGCCGCGCCGACCACCGGCGGTCGGCCGCCGGGCGGACCCCCACCGGGCGCCCAGCAGGGCGCGCACCAGGGACCCCCGCAGGGTGCGCCGGGCCGTCCGCCCGGTCCGCCTGGTCCGCCCCCCGAGGCCGCGACGGCCGCCGTCGGTGCGTCGGGGCCGGGTCGGTCGGGTCCCGACGGCGAGCGCGGCCAGGACGCGCGCGACGGCCGCGACGGCCGTGACCCGCGCCGCGGACCGGACGGCTCCGCCGGACACGACGGGCACGACGACCGCGGCGAGCCCGATCAGCGTGACCTGCGCGTCGAGGGCGACCAGCGCGACGGCCGCTACACGGCGGGCGCGGTGGGCGCCGCCGGTGTCGCCGGCGCGGCGGGCCTCGCCGCGGGCGCTGCCGCGGCGTCGTCGGGGAGCTCGCCGGGGCCGTCCGCGCCGCCGCAGGGCGCCCCACCGACCGAGGACGGCGCTCCGGCACGGCCGGCGGGCACCTCCTCGGCGCCGTCGGCGCCGTCGGGGCCCTCGCGCCCGTCCACCCCGTCGGCGCCCCCGGTGCCGGCGGCCGCCTCGCGCTGGGCGACCACCACGTCGCGTCCCGGCACCGATCCCTCCCGCGTGGCCGGCGCCCCCCGGGGCGCGCTGCTGCTGGGCATGCTGCCCATGCCGGGCACGCCCGCGGAGGCCCGGCTCGGCGGGGCCCGGGTCGCGTCCGGCCCGCCGTCCGGCCCCGGGTCCGCCAGCGCGGCCGCCGAGCCGGGCTCGCCCGGCCGCGCCGCTCCGGGCGGCGACGACACGGCCACCACGCGCTTGGACATGAGCGACCTCGCGCGAATGCGCCAGGTCCCCGCCGACGGAGCCGGCGCCCCGGCCGCCAACGGCGGCCCGCCCGGACGTCCCGCGGGACCCCCACCGGGGGCGCCCGCGGGCCCGCCGCCCGGGGTCCCGGGCGGCCCGCCCGCCGGTCAGGGCCCCGGCCGCCCGCCCGCCGGTCCGCCTCCCGGCTCGCCCCCGCCGCCCCCGCCCCCGCCGCCGGCCGCCTCGCCGGAGGAGGAGGTCGTCGACGACGCCGTCCGCCAGGCGGTCGCCGGCCTGGACGACGAGGTCCTGGTGATCGACGAGGAGCCGCTGTTCCACCTGGGACGCTGCAGCTACCTCTACGGCCGCGAGGTCATCCCGCTGCCGGTCGGCGAGGCGGTCGACCTCGGGTTCACGGGCTGCTCGTGGTGCACGCCGGTCACGGCGCTCACCGGGGCCCGCAGCGCCGACAGCCGCCGCTGAGCCGTCCGGCCGGGAGATCCCGCCCGTCCCCGACGGTGTCCGCTCGCTAGGGTCGTGCCTCCGTGAGGTGAGGGGGTGCGACGCGTGGACCGGCTCCCGCTCCTGCTCGGGGTGGGCGCGGGCGTCGTGCTCGTCGCGGTGCTGGCCGTGCGCGTGTCGACGCGCGTCGGGCTCCCATCGCTGCTGATCTACCTCGGGATCGGCGTGGCGCTGGGGGAGTCCGGGCTCGGCATCCGCTTCGACGACGTCGCCCTCACCCAGGCCCTCGGCGTCGCCGCCCTCGTGCTGATCCTCGCCGACGGCGGTCTCTCGACGCGGTGGAGCACCGTCCGCCCCGCCCTGGGCATCGGGGTCGCGCTCTCGACGGTGGCGGTCGCGGTGAGCATCGGCGTCACCGGGCTCGCTCTGTGGGCGCTGCTGGGCCTCGACCTGCGGATCGCGTTCCTCTGGGGTGCGGTGCTCTCCTCGACCGACGCGGCGGCGGTGTTCAGCGTGCTGCGCAACCTGGGCCTCGGTGGCCGCCTCGTGGGCTCGCTGGAGCTCGAGTCCGGCCTCAACGACGCGCCGGTGTTCCTCGCCGTGGTGCTGCTCTCCTCGGCGGCCACCCTGACCTGGCTCGACCCGCTGCTCGTGGTCTACGAGCTCGTCCTCGGCGGGCTCCTCGGCGCCGCGCTCGGACGCCTCGGGGCGTACGGGCTCCGGCGGGCCGCGCTGCCCGCGACCGGCCTCTACCCCCTCGCGACGCTCGCGGTCTGCGTGCTCGCCTTCGCGTCCGCCCAGCTCCTGCACGCGTCGGGCCTGCTCGCCACCTACACCGCGGCCCTCGTGCTCGGGAACTCGACGCTGCCGCACCGCGAAGGCACCCGCTCGTTCGCCGAGGGCCTGGGCTGGCTCTCCCAGATCGGGCTGTTCGTGCTGCTCGGGCTGTTCGTGTCCCCGGACCGCCTGGCCCTGGCGATCGTGCCCGCCCTCATCGCCGGTGCGGTGCTGGTGCTCGCCGCGCGCCCGCTGTCGGTGGTCGCCGCGACCGTCGGCTTCCGGGTGCCGTGGCGCGAGCAGGTGTTCCTGTCCTGGGCGGGGCTGCGCGGGGCGGTGCCGATCGTGCTGGCCCTGATCCCGCTCACCGAGGGCGTGCCCGGCGCCCAGGCCCTCGTCGACGCCGTCTTCGTGCTGGTGGTGGTGCTGGTGCTCGTGCAGGGCACGACGCTGCCGTTCGTGGCCCGCGCGCTCGGGCTCGCCGGGGACTCACGGGTCGAGGAGATCCAGGTCGACGCCGCCCCGCTCGACACCCTGCGCGCCGACCTGCTGCAGATGACCGTGCCGGAGGGCTCCCGCCTGCACGGCGTCTACGTCCGCGAGCTGCGCCTGCCCGACGGGGCCGGCCTGAGCCTCGTGGTCCGCAACGGTGCGAGCTTCACCCCGCAGGGCGAGAGCCGTATCCAGGAGGGCGACCAGCTGCTCGTCGTCACCACCGAGACCGCCCGCGCCGCCGCCGAGGAGCGGCTGCGCTCGGTCGACCGCTCCGGTCGCCTGGCGCGCTGGCGCGGCGACACGGGCGGCGCGCCGGGCCTGCGCGACGGCTCCCGGCGCACCGCGGACGGCGGGTCGCGCGCCACCGACCCGCCGCGGGTGCGCCGCCCACCGGGCGACGGCACGGGTCCTGGGACGATGGGGACGTGAGCAGCGCACCCGACGCCGCGGGCACCCCCGAGGCGCCGCCCGCGGACCCCCCGCCCCGACGGGTCACCACGCTGGTCGTCCTCACGCTCGCGGTGGTCGCCCTCGACCTCGTCACGAAGATCGTCATGGTGTCGTGGCTGCGGGACGGCGAGCGGGTGCCGCTCGTGGGCGACCTCGTCTCGTTCACCCTGATCCGCAACCCCGGCGCGGCGTTCTCGCTGGCCACGGGCATGACGTGGGTGCTGACGCTGGTCGCGCTGGCGGTGGTGATCGGCATCGCGCGGTTCGCGCGGCGGCTCCGCTCGCGCGGTTGGGCGGTCGCCCTCGGGCTGGTGCTCGGGGGAGCGCTGGGCAACCTCGTCGACCGCTTCTTCCGCGGCCCCGGGCCGCTGCAGGGCCACGTCGTCGACTTCGTGTCCGTCGGCTGGTTCCCGGTGTTCAACGTGGCCGACTCCGCGATCACGGTCGGCGGCGTGCTGCTCGTGCTGCTCGCGCTGCTCGGCCGCGACCTCGACGGCAGCCGGACCGGAGGGGAGGGGCAGTGAGCCTCCGCACGCTCCCGGTGCCCGACGGGCTCGACGGCATGCGGCTCGACGCCGGCCTGTCGCGGATGCTCGGGCTCTCGCGCACCGCCGTCGCCGACCTCGCCGCCGACGGCGCGGTGCGCCTCGACGGCGCGCCGGCGGGCAAGTCCGACCGTCTGGTCGCGGGCGCCTGGCTCGAGGTCGAGCTGCCCGAGCCCGCCGAGGCGACGCCGGTGGTCACCGCCGAGGCCGTCGAGGGACTGGTCGTGCTGTACGAGGACGACGAGATCGTCGTCGTCGACAAGCCCGTCGGGGTCGCCGTGCACCCCAGCCCCGGCTGGAGCGGCCCGACCGTCGTCGCCGGGCTCGCGGCGCTGGGCATCGGCATCGCCACCAGCGGTGCCGCCGAGCGCCAGGGGATCGTGCACCGGCTCGACGCGGGCACCACCGGGGTGATGGTGGTGGCCAAGTCCGAGCGGGCGTACTCGGTGCTCAAGGACGCCTTCCGCGAGCGGACGGTCTCGAAGGTCTACCTCGCGACCGTGCAGGGCCACCCGGACCCGAGCGAGGGCACGATCGACGCCCCGATCGACCGCCACCCCAAGCACGACTGGCGCTTCGCGGTGATGCGCGACGGCCGGCCCAGCGTCACCCACTACCGCACGCTCGAGGCGTTCCGGGCGGCGTCGCTGCTCGAGGTGGAGCTGGAGACCGGACGCACCCACCAGATCCGCGTGCACTTCTCCGCGGTCCGCCACCCCTGCGTCGGCGACCTGACCTACGGCGCCGACCCGGTGCTCGCCCGCAGCCTCGGCCTGACCCGGCAGTGGCTGCACGCCCACCGGCTGGGCTTCCACCACCCCGCCGACGGCCGCTGGGTCGAGTTCACCAGCGAACCCCCGCCCGACCTGGCCCGGGCGCTGGAGACGCTGCGGGCGGCGAGCTGAGCACGCCCGACGAGGAGCCGGACGACGAGCCCCGCCCGCGGTGGCCGACCGCGGCGATCGTCCTGGCCGTCGTCCTCGTCGTCGTGCTGGTGACGGCGTGGGCGGCCGGGTCCGCGAGCGCCCCGGGCGGCGGGTCGGGCGTGCCGGGAGGCACCGACGCCACACGGCTCGGCCCCGCGCCGGGGGAGACCGTCGCGGGTTACCTGGACCGGGCGCGCGCCGTCCCGCCCGGGCCGCCCGGCCCCCGGCCGGCGCTCGTGGAGCTGGCCGGCGAGCTCGACGTCGGCGGCGCGGCCGCGCTGCTGGCCACCCCGGGGGTGACGGCGCGGGAGGCGGTGTTCCGGGTGCCCCTGCCGCGGGTGCAGACGGCGCTGCGCGAGGTGACCCTCGACCCCACCGTCGACGTCCCGGCGTCGCTGCGCCTCGCCGAGGCGCAGGCCGCGAACCGGGCGGGGGAGCAGGCCCGGACCTCGACCGGGCGCGCGGCGGCGGTCGCGACCACCGAGTCGGCGCGCCTGTCGGCGGGCTGCGCGTGCGTCGTGGCCCTCGTCGTCGACGTCGACCCGGCCGCCCCCGGCACGCTGGACGCCCTGCGGGCCCGCCCGGGCGTCCGCGCCGTGGAGGTCGCCCCGCCCGGGACCCGGGCGCTGGCGGTGTCGCCGCTGCTGCCCGAGCAGGACGGGACGGTCGGCCCCGTCCCCGACGACGGGCCGGTGCCGCCCCCCTAGCGGGCGGTGGGGCGGCTGTGAGCCGGTCGACAGGGTGACGCCGTCCGGCGGAGCCCCCGTCGTCGCGTGGCGGAGGACCATGGCGGGTAGGTCCCCGAGGGACCTCCCGGCGGCGCGGCTGAATCGTCACGGCCAGCACCGACGGGCACGTCGTGAGAGGAGAGCGGGACCCATGACCGCCGATCCGTCACCCCGGCCGCAGGCCTCGGGGACGTCGATCACGAACGCTGATCCGCGGCCGCACGTCGTCGTGCTCGGCGCGGGGTTCGCCGGTCTCGCCGCCGTCCGTTCCCTGCGCGGCACCGACGTCCGCGTCACGCTCGTCGACCGGCACAGCTACAGCACGTTCCAGCCCCTGCTCTACCAGGTGGCGACGGGCGCGCTGAACCCCGGCGACATCACCTACGGCGCCCGCGGCTTCGCGGCGCACACCGGGGCGTCGTTCCGCAAGGGCGAGGTCACGACGATCGACCCCGAGGCCCGCACGGTCTCGCTCGACGTCGGCCCGGACCTGCACTACGACTACCTGGTCATCGCCAACGGCGTGACCACGAACTACTTCGGCGTCCCGGGCGCCGCCGAGCACGCCTTCCCCATCTACACCCGCGCCGAGGCGCTGGCCGTGCGCGACCGCATGACCAGCTACCTCGACCACATCGCGGCCACCGGCGAGGCCCGCGGCGCGTCGGTCGTCATCGTCGGCGGCGGCGCCACCGGCGTCGAGATGGCCGGCACGCTGGCCGAGCTGCGCAACACCGTCCTGCCCGACCGGTACCCGGAGCTCGACCCGGCCGAGGTCAACGTGGTGCTGGTCGAGATGACCGACAAGATCCTCCCGCCGTTCGCGCCCAAGCTGCGCGAGTACGCCGCGCAGCAGCTGCGGCGCCGCGGCGTCGAGCTGCGCCTCGAGTCGGCGGTGAAGGAGGTCCGGCCGGACTCGGTCCTGCTCGCCGACGGCACCGAGCTCTCGGCGCAGATGACCATCTGGGCCACCGGCGTCGCCGCCCACGAGCGGGTGAAGAGCTGGGGCCTGCCGCAGGGCCGCGGCGGGCGCATCGTCGTCGGCGGCGACCTGCGCGTGCCCGAGCACCCGGAGATCCTCGTCGCCGGCGACATCGGCGTGATCGACGACGACCCGCTGCCCCAGCTCGCGCAGCCCGCGATCCAGATGGGCCAGCACGCCGCCCGCACGATCGCGGCGGTCGTCGCCGGGGAGCCGACGACGCGGTTCCGCTACAAGGACAAGGGCACGATGGCGACGATCGGGCGCGGCTCGGCCGTCGCCGACATCGCCCACGGGCCGAAGCTCGTCGGCGTGCTCGCCTGGCTGACCTGGATGCTGGTGCACATCTTCGCCCTGCTGGGCAACCGCAACCGCGTGTTCGTCACGCTCGGGCTCGCCTTCCGTTACCTCGCCCAGCGACGTGGGCAGATCGTCGTCGGCGACGACCCGGGCTGAGTGCGCGCGGCCGGAGCCGACGTGCGAGGCTCCGGCCTCGACCGACCTTGATCCGAGAGGCAGGAGCTACGGCATGGCGCCCACCCCCGTCAACGTCACCGTCACCGGCGCGGCCGGACAGATCGGCTACGCGCTGCTCTTCCGCATCGCCGCCGGCGACCTGCTCGGCGAGGGCGTGCCGGTCCGGCTCAAGCTGCTGGAGATCCCGGACGCGGTGAAGGCGGCCGAGGGCACGGCGCTCGAGCTCAACGACTCGGCGTTCGAGCTGCTCGACGGCATCGACGTCTACGACGACGCGAACCAGGCCTTCGACGGCACCAACGTCGCGCTGCTCGTGGGCGCCCGGCCCCGCACCAAGGGGATGGAGCGCGCCGACCTGCTCGAGGCCAACGGCGGCATCTTCAAGCCGCAGGGCCAGGCGCTCAACGGCGCGGCGGACGACGTCAAGGTGCTGGTCGTCGGCAACCCGGCCAACACCAACGCCCTCATCGCGCGGTCGAACTCCGACGTGCCGGCCGACCGCTTCACCGCGATGACCCGCCTCGACCACAACCGCGCCCTGGGCCAGCTCGCCACCAGGTACGGCGTGCGGGTCGGCGCGGTCTCCAAGGTCACGATCTGGGGCAACCACTCGGCCAGCCAGTACCCCGACGTCACCTACACCGAGATCGACGGCAAGCCGATCGGCGACGAGGTCGACCGCTCCTGGCTGACCGACGAGTTCATCCCGCGCGTCGCCAAGCGCGGCGCCGAGATCATCGAGGTGCGCGGCGCGTCGTCGGCGGCGTCGGCGGCCGCGGCGGCGATCGACCACGTCCACACCTGGGTCAACGGCACCCGCGAGAACGACTGGACGTCGGCGGCGATCGTCTCCGACGGCTCGTACGGCGTGCCCGAGGGCCTCGTGTCGTCGTTCCCCGTGACGGCGTCGAACGGGGAGTTCGAGATCGTCCAGGGCCTGGAGATCAGCGACTTCTCCCGCGAGCGCATCGACGCGTCGGTGAACGAGCTGGCCGAGGAGCGCGACGCGGTGCAGAAGCTGGGCCTGGTCTGACACCCTGCTCCTCGTGAGCAGCGAACCGGTCGAGGTCTTCCGCGGCGACGAGCTGGCCGAGGGCGACCCGACGCCCGGGATGCGGCGTCAGGTGGCCTTCGACGGCGGCGGGCTGTGGGCCGGGCTCGTGCACACCGAGCCCGGCGCCTCCTCCGGTTGGCACCACCACGGCGAGCACGAGACCAGCCTGTACGTGGTGCGCGGGGCGATGAAGCTGGAGTTCGGCCCCGGCGGCGGCGACGCCGTCGAGGCCGGCCCCGGCGACTTCCTGCGGGTGCCGCCGCACACGGTGCACCGGGAGTCGAACCCCACCGACGACCGCTCGACCGCGGTCATCGGCCGCGCGGGCCAGGGCCCGCCCACGATCAACGTGGACGGCCCCGACCCGGCGTAGACCTGCGCACGGCCGGTGGGGCAACCTGGGAGGCATGACCCTGGGTGCCGTCCTCACCGCCATCGTGACCCCGTTCGCCCCCGACGGCTCGGTCGACGAGAAGGCGTTCGTCGACCTCATGGGCCACCTGTACGCGAACGGGTCCGACGGGCTGGTGGTGTGCGGCACGACGGGCGAGGCCTCGACGCTGTCGACCGAGGAGCACCTGCGGCTCGTCGAGCTCGCCGTCGAGCACCGCCCGGCGGGGGCGTCGATCGTCGCGTCCACGGGGTCGAACGACACCCGCCACGCCTGCGAGATGACCGAGCGGGCCACCGCGCTCGGCGCCGACGCGATCCTGTCGGTGACGCCGTACTACAACAAGCCGAACCGGCGGGGCGTGCTCGCCCACTTCGGCGAGGTCGCGCGGGCCACCGACAAGCCCGTGGTGCTCTACAACATCCCCTCGCGCGTGGTCATCGACCTGCCGAACGACCTGCTCGCCGAGCTGGCCCAGATCGAGCGGATCGACTACGTCAAGCAGGCCAACAACGCGGGCCTCGCCCCCGTCGACGGCCTCGGCATCTACGCCGGCAACGACGACCTCTTCGGCTCGGTGCTCGAGATGGGCGGCTGCGGCGGGATCCTCGTCGCGAGCCACGTCGTCGGTCCCGCGATGCGCCGAATGGTCGACGAGCCCGACCAGCGCGCCGAGATCGAGGCGTCCCTCAAGCCGGTGTTCGACGCCCTGGGCGTCACCACCAACCCCATCCCGGTCAAGGCGGCCCTGGAGCTCCTGGGCCACCCCGTCGGCGGCCTGCGCCTGCCGATGGTCTCCGCCGACGAGCACGAGCGCGAGGTCGTCCGCTCCGCCCTCGCCGGCGCCGGCCTGCTGTAGCGCGTCGCGCCCGCCCTCGACAGAAGATCACCAGTCCGAAAGGCACCTCTGAGGGCCCCTCCGCGGTGCCTTTCGTCCTGCTGATCACCGGAGAGGTGGCGGCGTGGGGCGCCTGTGACGCGTGGGGTGGAGCCCGGATCCGGGCGACACGCCGGGCCGGTCGGAGTGAGCAGCGACGACGACCGGGGCCCTCGGGGAGGGGCGGCGCTGTCGGGGGTCGCGGATACGCTGGACCCGCTCCCGCCGACCCCCGTCCCCGCGCGCGGGGAGGTCGGCGGAACAGGGTGAACCGGCTCCCAGGGAGGTCCCGCGACGTGACCGGCGACTCGTTCGTCCACCTGCACACGCACACCGAGTTCTCGATGCTCGACGGTGCCGCGCGGCTGGACGACCTGTTCGCCGAGGCCGCGCGCATGGGCATGCCGGCCCTGGCGATGACCGACCACGGCAACACCTACGGCGCCTACGAGTTCTGGAAGAAGTCGAAGGCCCACGGGGTCAAGCCGATCATCGGCATGGAGGGCTACCTCGCCCCCGGCAGCCGCCACGAGCGCAAGCGCGCGACGCTCGGCGGCCAGGTCATCTCGGACGACAACCCGGGCCAGATGTACACCCACATGACGCTGCTGGCCGAGAACACGGAGGGGATGCACAACCTCTTCCGGCTCTCGAGCCTGGCCAGCCTCGAGGGGTACTACTACAAGCCGCGCATGGACCGCGAGCTGCTGGAGACGTACGGCAAGGGGATCATCGCCACCACCGGCTGCCCGTCGGGCGAGGTGGCGCGCTACCTCCAGCAGGGCGACTTCGACGGCGCCTGCCAGGCCGCCAGCGACTACCGGGACATCTTCGGCGCGGACAACTTCTTCTGCGAGCTGATGGACCACGGCATCGAGATCGAGCGCCGGGTCCGCGACGACCTCTACGACCTCAAGAAGAAGCTCGACCTGCCCGGCCTCGCCACCAACGACCTGCACTACACGTACGCGAAGGACGCGAAGCCGCACGAGGTGCTGCTGTGCGTCCAGACCGGCAAGACGATGAACGACCCGAACCGCTTCCGGTTCGACGCGCAGGACTTCTACCTCAAGAGCGCGCAGGAGATGCGCGCCCAGTGGGACGGCGTGTTCCCCGAGGCCTGCGACAACACCCTGGCCATCGCCGAGCGGGTCGACGTGAGCTTCACCGAGGGCCGCGACCTCCAGCCCGTGGCGCCGGTCCCCGAGGGCGAGACCGAGGGCAGCTGGCTGGTCAAGGAGGTCGAGCGGGGGCTGCACTGGCGCTTCCCGAACGGCTTCTCCGAGAAGTACCGCAAGCAGGCCGACTACGAGGTGTCGGTCATCATGCAGATGGGCTACCCGGGCTACTTCCTGGTGACGGCCGACCTGCTGAACTACGCCCGCTCGGTCAACCTGCGCGTCGGGCCGGGCCGCGGGTCGGCCGCGGGCAGCCTCGTCGCCTACGTCCTGGGCATCACCGACCTCGACCCGATCCACCACAAGCTGATCTTCGAGCGGTTCCTCAACCCCGAGCGCGTCTCCATGCCCGACATCGACATGGACTTCGACGAGCGCCGGCGCGGCGAGATGATCCGCTACGTCACCGAGAAGTACGGCGAGGAGAAGATCGCGCAGATCATCACGTACTCCACGATCAAGGCGAAGGCCGCGATCAAGGACTCCGCGCGCGTGCTCTACGGCCAGCCCGGCTACGCGGTGGCCGACCGCATCACCAAGTCGATGCCGCCCGCGGTCATGGGCAAGGACATCCCGCTCTCGGGCGTGTTCGACCCCAGCCACAAGCGCTACTCCGAGGCCGCCGAGATGCGCGCGCTCTACGAGTCGGACGCGCAGGTCAAGGAGATCGTCGACACCGCCCGGGACCTCGAGGGCCTCAAGCGGCAGTGGGGCGTGCACGCCGCCGGCGTGATCATGTCCAAGGAACCGCTGATCGACGTCATCCCGATCCAGCGGCGCGAGGCCGACGGCGCCATCATCACGCAGTTCGACATGGGCGTCTGCGAGACGCTCGGCCTGCTGAAGATGGACTTCCTGGGCCTGCGCAACCTCACGATCATCGACGATGCGCTGAAGAACATCACGCTCAACGGCAAGGAGCCGCTCGACCTCGACCACCTCGGTCTGGACGACAAGGCCACCTACGAACTCCTGTCGCGCGGCGAGACGCTCGGGGTGTTCCAGCTCGACGGCGGCCCGATGCGCGACCTGCTGCGCCGCATGGCGCCCACCGAGTTCGACGACATCTCGGCCGTCGGCGCGCTCTACCGGCCCGGCCCGATGGGCGCCAACGCCCACAACGACTACGCCGACCGGAAGAACAAGCGGCAAGAGGTCACGCCGATCCACCCGGAGCTCGAGGAGCCCCTCAAGGAGGTCCTCGGCGAGACCTACGGGCTGATCGTCTACCAGGAACAGGTCATGGCGATCGCCCAGGTGCTCGCGGGCTACTCGCTGGGCAAGGCGGACCTGCTGCGCCGCGCCATGGGCAAGAAGAAGAAGGAGATCCTCGACAAGGAGTACGAGGGTTTCGCCCAGGGCATGAAGGACAACGGCTACTCGGCCGCGGCGATCAAGACGCTGTGGGACATCCTGCTGCCGTTCTCGGACTACGCGTTCAACCGCGCGCACTCCGCCGCGTACGGCGTCGTCTCCTACTGGACGGCGTACCTCAAGGCGAACTACCCCGCCGAGTACATGGCCGCGGTGCTCACCAGCGTCCGCGACGACAAGGACAAGGCCGCGATCTACCTCGCCGAGTGCCGGCGCATGGGCATCACGGTCCTCCCGCCCGACGTCAACGACTCGGTGCGCGACTTCGCGCCGGTCGGCACCGACATCCGGTTCGGGCTCGGCGCCATCCGCAACGTGGGTGCGAACGTCGTCGACGCGATCGTCGAGGCCCGTCGCGAGAAGGGGAACTACTCCGACTTCTCCGACTTCCTGCGCAAGGTCCCCCAGCAGGTCTGCAACAAGAAGACGGTCGAGTCGCTGATCAAGGCCGGCGCGTTCGACTCGCTGGGCCACCCGCGCAAGGGCCTCGCGCTGGTGCACGCCGAGGCCGTCGACGCCGTGATGACCACGAAGAAGGCCGAGGCCGACGGGCAGTTCGACCTGTTCGGGAGCTTCGACGACGCGGACGCCGAGGCCGCCGACACGACGGGCATGTTCGACGTCAAGGTGCCCGAGGGGGAGTGGGAGCCCAAGCACCGGCTCGCCCTCGAACGCGAGATGCTCGGTCTGTACGTGTCGGGCCACCCGCTCAACGGCCTCGAGCAGGTGCTGGCCAGCCGCGCCGACACCGCGATCACCAAGATCCTCGAGGGCGACGTCGCCGAGGGCGCGACGGTTACGGTCGGCGGCATCCTCGCCACGGTCACCCGGCGGGTGAACAAGAAGGGCGAGCCCTGGGCGTCGGCGCAGATCGAGGACCTCGCCGGCGGCATCGAGGTGCTGTTCTTCCCGCGCACCTACGCCGCGGTGTCGATCGATGTCGCCGAGGACGCGATCGTGCTGGTCAAGGGCAAGGTCAACAAGCGTGACGACCGCGTCAGCCTGTTCGTCGAGGACCTCGCGGTGCCGGATCTCTCCGGCGGCGTCGGCGGCGCGCCGGTCAAGGTCGTCATCGAGAGCGCCCGGTGCACGCCGGAGCGGGTGGGCAAGCTCAAGGAGGTCCTGGTGGCGCACCCGGGCCCCAGCGAGGTCCACCTGACGCTGCTCGCGGCCAACGGCGCGAGCCACGTGCTGCGCCTCGACGACGGGCTCAAGGTGCAGAACTCGGGCGCGCTGATGGGCGACCTCAAGGCCCTGCTCGGTCCGCGCTGCCTGGGCTGATCCAGCGACGGAGGAGTCGAGCATGAGCGGTCGGGTGGTCCACTTCGAGGTCCCGTTCGACGACGGCGACCGTGCGCGGGCGTTCTACGGGGCGGTCTTCCGCTGGACGCTGCAGGACATGCCGGGCATGGACTACACGCTCGCCATGAGCGGTCCGGTCACCGAGGAGGGCGCCCCGGCCGAGCCCGGCTACATCAACGGCGGCATGTTCCGCCGCGGCGAGGACGAGCCGCGCAGCCCGGTGATCGTGGTGGACGTCGGCGACATCGACGAGACGCTCGAGCACGTCACCGCCTACGGCGGCACGGTCCTCTCGCCGAAGGCGCCGGTGGGGGAGATGGGCTTCGCCGCCTACTTCCGCGACACCGAGGGCAACGTCGTCGGGCTGTGGGAGTCCGCGGGTGACTGACCCGGGCGGCCGCTACGTCGCCCTCGGCAGCTCCTTCGCCGCCGGACCCGGCATCCCGCCCCTGGTCGACCGCGCCGCGCTGCGGTCGGGACGCAACTACCCGCACCTGCTCGCGGAGCGGCTCGGGCTCCCGCTGGTGGACGTCACCTGCTCCGGGGCCACCACCGCGCAGCTGCGCCACGCCCGCCAGCCGACCCTGGCCGGCCGGGTGCCGCCGCAGGTCGAGGCCGTCACCGCCGACACGACGCTGGTGACGATCACCGCCGGCGGCAACGATCTCGGGTACCTCGGCGCACTCACCTCGGCCGGGCTGCGCGGGACGCTCGCCGGGCGCCTGCCCGAGGCCCTGGCCCGGCGGCTGCGCTCCACCGTCGCGGTGCCCGCGCCCGGCGCCTTCGCCGAGGTCCGGACGTCCCTGGCGGCCCTGGTCGCGGAGGTACGGCGGCGTGCCCCCGACGCGCGCGTCGTGCTCGTCGACTACCTCACCGTCCTCGGCCGCCACGCCACCCCGGCCACCGTGCCGCTGACCGCCGAGCAGATCGCCGCCGGGCGGGAGATCGCCGCCGGTCTGGACGCGGTATTCGCGGGCGCCGCCGCGGACGCCGGCGCCGACCTCGTCGTCGCCTCCGGCCCGAGCGCGGAGCACGGTGCCGGCTCGCCCGAGCCGTGGATCGGCGGGACGGCGCTCGGCGTGCCGGTGCTCGGCGGCGCGGTGCCGTTCCACCCGACGGCGGCCGGGATGCGGGCGGTCGCCGACCTGGTCGCGGCGCGGATCGGCGTCAGCTGACGAGCCCGTCCCACGACCAGCGGGGCATCGCGGCGTCGGCCGGGACGACCGCGTCGACGGGCGAGTAGACGAGCACGTCGGCGACGGCCCACGTCATGTAGGCGCGCAGGCAGGCCCGCAGCTCGGGGTCGTCGGGCACGCCCGCGTCGTCGAGCGCGAGCAGGAAGCAGGCGAGGAAGCGGCGGCCGAGGTCGTCGATCTCGCCGTTGCCGCTGTGCAGCCACAGCACGTGCGTCTGGTCGGCGCAGCCCCGCGAGTAGCGCGGGGGACCGCCGAGCACCTCGGCCCAGTACGCGGCGAGGCGCTCGACGTGCCGCGGGTGCTGGTCGGGCCCCGAGAACGGGTGGGCCAGCTCCGGGTCGGCGAGGCAGCGCGCGTGGTGCGCCCGCGCGAGGGCGAGGAACGCCTCGTCGCCGCCGACAGCGTCGTAGACCGAGCCCCGCACCGTCCCGAGCCTGCTCCGCGGACATCCTCCCGACAAGGACGTCACCCCTTGACCCCGGCCGATGACGCAGCGCACGGTCGAGGGATGGCCGCCCCCACGCAGGACACCCGCAGCACCCAGGACGAGACGTCCGGCTTCCGCCCCACCCAGGAGGGCATCCGGATGCCGCAGCCGCCGACGTTCGCGACGAGCGCGGAGGAGCGGCTGCACCGCAAGCAGCAGCTCGCCGGCGCGTTCCGCATCTTCGGCAAGTTCGGGTTCGGCGAGGGGATCGCGGGCCACATCACGGTGCGCGACCCGGAGGACCCGCACCTGTTCTGGGTCAACCCGTTCGGCATGAGCTTCCGGCACATCCGGGTCTCCGACCTCATCGCCGTCAGCCACGACGGCGAGGTGGTGCACGGCAACAAGCCGGTCAACCAGGCCGGGTTCGTCATCCACTCCGCGGTGCACCATGCGCACCCCGAGGTCACCGCCGCGGCGCACGCGCACTCGGTGTACGGCAAGGCGTGGTCGGCGCTGGGCCGCCCGCTCGACCCGATCACCCAGGACGCCTGCACGCTCTACGAGAACCACGGGGTGGTCACCGAGGGCCGCGGCGCCGTCGTGCTCGACCCCGAGGTGGGGCGCGCGCTGGCCACCGGGCTGACCGGCCGCAAGATGGTCTTCCACCAGAACCACGGGATCTTCACCGTCGGCGACACCGTCGCCGAGGCCGCGTGGTGGTTCGTCAACACCGAGCGCAACTGCCAGGCCCAGCTGCTGGCCGAGGCCGCCGGCACCGTGACGCAGATCGACCACGCCAACGCCAAGTTCACCGCCGACCAGACCGGCACGCCTTACATGGGCTGGTTCGCCTTCCAGCCGCTGTGGGACGAGATCGTCCGGACCGATCCGGACCTCTTCGATTAGGCATGCCACAGTGACCGGGTGATCGTCGACGCCCACGTCCACGTCGCCCACCTCGCGCGGCTCAAGGTGCCGTGGGACCAGTGGATCGGTCCCGCGGGCACCGCCGACGCGTGGGCGGCCTGCTACGACGGCGAGGGCGCGGCGATCCCGGAGCGGGTCTCGGCGCTGTTCGCGGGCGCCGGGGTCGACCGGGTGTTGCTGTTCTGCGAGTACTCGCCGAAGGCCACCGGGTGGCAGACGATCGAGGACATGCTGCCGTTGGTGGACGCCGACGCGGACCGGTTCCGGATCGTGGCCAACGTCAACCCGCACGTCCACCACCCGGTGGTCACCGAGCTCGACCGGCAGCTCGACCTCGGGGCCGTCGCGCTGAAGGTCCATCCGGTGCACGCCGGCATCGCGCCCAACGACCGCGAGCTCTACCCGGCCTACGCCCGCTGCGTCGAGCGCGGGGTCCCGGTCATCGTGCACACCGGCCCGTCGGTGTTCCCCGGCGCCAGTGGTCGGCAGGGCGACCCCGTCCTGCTCGACGACGTCCTGCGCGACTTCCCGGGGCTGACGCTCGTGCTCGCCCACGGCGGCCGCGGCTGGAGCTACGAGGCCGCGGCGTCGATGGCGCTGACGCGCGAGAACGTCTGGCTCGACCTGGCCGGCCTCCCGCCGCACAAGCTGCCCACCTACTACGAGCGGTTCGGCATCGCGCGGGTCGCGGCGAAGTCGGTGTTCGGCACCGACGCCCCGTCCGCCGACCCCGCCCGCAACATCGCCGCGGTCCGCGCCCTCGACCTCGGTGACGAGCTCACCGCCGCCCTGCTCGGCGGGAACGCCCTGCGCGTCTACCCCGGCCTCGCCGAGCCGCCGTCCCGCGTCTGATGCTCGCGGCGGGGACTCCGAAGGCGTAGCGTGCCTGTGGGACCGATCGGTCCGGGACCGCCTGGTCCGTCGAGACGGAGGGAGCCCGGAGTGGCTCGCACGCCCGCCCCCGGAACGCGGGAGCGCATCCTGACCACCGCGTCGCGCCTGTTCTACGAGCACGGCGTGCGCGCCGTCGGCATGAACCAGGTGATCAGCGAGGCCGGCACCGGCAAGAACCTGCTCTACTCGCACTTCCCGACGAAGACCGACCTGGTCGCGGCCTATCTCGAGCGGGCCCGCGAGATCCGGACCGCGGCCACGAGCCGCGCTCGGGAGGCGGCGGGCGACACCCCGCGCGAGCAGCTGCTCGCCCTGGTCGAGGAGGTCGCGCGCACCACCGCGCACCCCCGCTTCCGGGGCTGCGCCTTCCGCAACTACCTCGCGGAGTTCCCCGACGACGCCGACCTCGGCGACGCCGACGGCCCGCCGACACCGGCCGGGGTGGCGCGCGACTTTTTGGGCGCGACCCACGACGAGCTGGCCGGCCTGGTCGCCGACCTCGGTGTCGCCGACCCCGAGCGCCTGCTCGAGGAGCTGGTGCTCGTGGTCGACGGGCTCTACCTCCAGGCCGCCTACCGCGACCGCACGGACCGCGACGTCGCCGCCGACACGGCCGTCGAGCTGGCCCGGACGCTCGTCGACACCCGGACGGGGACGGCGGCGTGAGCCCCCGCGCCGTCCTGCTCGTCACCTCGGCCGCCGCGTTCCTCTCCAGCCTCGACCTGTTCATCGTCAACCTGGCCTTCCCCGACATCCGCGCCGACTTCCCGGGCACCGACCTCGGCCAGATCTCGTGGGTCCTCAACGGCTACACGGTGGTCTTCGCCGCGTTCCTCGCCCTGGCCGGACGACTGGGCGACCGCTACGGGCACCGCCGGGTGTTCCTCGTCGGGCTCGCGGTGTTCACGCTCGCCTCGGCGGCGTGCGCGGCGGCCCCGTCGGTCGGGCTGCTCGTCGCCGCCCGCGCGGTCCAGGCCCTCGGGGCCGCGCTGGTGACGCCGACGTCGCTGGCGCTGCTGCTCGCCGCGTTCCCGGCCGAGCGTCGCGCGCACGCCGTGGGCGCCTGGGCCTCGATCGGCGCCGTGGCCGCGGCCCTCGGGCCCCCGCTGGGCGGGCTGCTGGTCGAGGCGTCGTGGCACTGGGTGTTCCTGGTCAACGTGCCCGTCGGCGTCATCGCGCTGGTGGCGGGCCTGCGGGTGCTGCCGCGCACCGCCGGGCAGGGCTCGGGCCGCCCCGACCTGCTCGGCGCGGTCGCCCTCGTCGCCGGGGTCGGGGCCCTGGCCTTCGCGCTGGTCCGGGCGCCGGACCTGGGGTGGGCGTCGGGACCGGTGCTGGCCGGGCTCGCCGTCGCCGTGCTGGGCGTCGCCGGCGTCGTGCTGCGCGCGCGCCGCCACCCGGTCCCCGCGCTGGACCTCGCCGTCGTCGGCACCCCGGTCGTGGGGCTGGCGGCGCTGGCGATGGTCGCGTTCACCACCGGGTTCGCCGGCATGCTCGTGGTGAACGTCCTCTACCTGACCGGCACGTGGGGCTGGTCGCCGCCGCTCGCGGGGATCGCCCTGGCGGTCGGCCCGCTCGTCGTCGTGGGCGTCTCGCGGCTCTCGGGTCACCTCACCGGGCGATTCGGCATCGGCCCGGTCGTCGCGGTCGGGGCGCTGCTGTTCGCGTCCGGCCCGACCTGGTGGGCGCTGCACCTCGGCGCCGCGCCCGACTACGCCGCGGGCATGCTGCCCGGCCAGCTCCTGACCGGGCTCGGCGTCGGTCTCGTGCTGCCCGGGCTCTCGTCGGTGGTGGGGAGCGCGCTGCCCGCGCACCGGTGGGGCACGGGCTCGTCGGTGATCACGACGGCGCGGCAGGTCGGGTCGGTGCTCGGGGTCGCGCTGCTGGTCTCGGTGATCGGCACCCACACCACGGGCCGGCCCGACGAGCTCGGGCTGCTGCGCGGCGGCTGGGTGATGCTCGCGGCGGCCGGGGTGGTCGCCGCGGTCCTCGCGGTCGGGCTCGCCCGGGCGGAGCGGCGACCGGCACGACCGGCACACCGGGCGACCGTCGCCGAGCCGGTGGCGGATTCACCGGCGGGGCGGGCCGGGTAGAAGGAGACCATGGCCATCGCGACGACGAACCCCGCGACCGGGGAGACCGTGCAGGAGTTCGACTCCCTCACCGAGGCGCAGCTGGAGGAGAAGCTCCAGCGGGCCTGGGACGCCTTCCAGAGCTACCGGGACACCACGTTCGAGCAGCGCGCCGGGTCGCTGCGCGCGGCGGCGGACATCTTCGACGCCGAGAACGAGCGCCTGGCCGAGCTCGCCACCCTGGAGATGGGCAAGACCCTCGTGGCGGCGAGGGCCGAGGTCACCAAGTGCGCGCTCGGCTGCCGCTGGTACGCCGACCACGCCGCGGAGGACCTCGCCGACGTCGAGTGGCCGAAGCCGGCCAACGCCCCGGAGGACGCGCGGATCCTCACGCGGTACCAGCCGCTCGGCCCAGTCCTCGCGATCATGCCCTGGAACTTCCCCTACTGGCAGGTGCTGCGCTTCGCCGCGCCCGCGCTGATGGCCGGCAACGTCGGGCTGCTCAAGCACGCGTCGAACGTGCCGCAGGTCGCGCTGGCGATCGAGGACGTCCTCACCCGGGCCGGCTTCCCCGAGGGCGCGTTCCAGACGCTGCTCGTCGGCTCCTCGGTGATCGAGGGGATCATCGACGACGACCGCGTCCGCGCCGTCACGCTCACCGGCAGCGAGCCCGCGGGCCGCGAGGTCGGCGCCCGCGCCGGGCAGAACGTCAAGACCAGCGTCCTCGAGCTGGGCGGCAGCGACCCGTTCATCGTCATGCCGTCGGTGGACCTCGAGGCCGCGGTCACCGCCGCGGTGTCGAGCCGCATGCTCAACAACGGCCAGTCCTGCATCAACGCCAAGCGCTTCATCGTCCACGAGCAGATCGCGGACGACTTCACGCAGAAGCTGGTCGAGCGGATGGAGTCGCTGACGGTCGGCGACCCCATGGACGAGAACACCGACCTCGGGCCGATGTCGCAGGGCAACGGCGTCGACGACCTCGACGAGCAGGTCCAGGACTCGATCAAGGCCGGCGCCCGCCTGCTCACCGGCGGCGAGCGGATCGACCGGCCGGGCAACTGGTACCCGCCGACGGTGCTCACCGACATCCCCGAGGACTCCCGCGCCTACCGCGAGGAGCTGTTCGGGCCGGTGGCGCTCGTCTTCTGCGCCCGCGACGTCGACGACGCGATCCGCATCGCCAACGACTCCGACTTCGGTCTGGGCGGCAGCGCCTGGACGACCGACGAGGCCGAGATGTGGCGCTTCGCGAACGAGGTCGAGTCGGGCATGGTCTACATCAACAAGATCACCGAGTCGACGCCCGAGGTGCCGTTCGGCGGGGCGAAGAACTCCGGCTACGGCCGGGAGCTCGCGAGCTTCGGGCCGCAGTCGTTCGTCAACGCCAAGACGATCTGGGTGCAGGCCGGCGCGGCGGCCGAGACGCCGACCTCCGAGTGAGCCCTGAATGAGCCCCGAGTGAGCACGCCACCGTCCTTCACCGGCGTCGCCCACCTCGCGCTGGTCGTGCGCGACATGACCGCCAGCGTGACGTTCTACGAGCAGGTGCTCGGGTTCGAGCGGGTGGGCGATGTCCGGGAGGGCCCGCCCGAGGCGGGTCACCCGCGCCGGCTGATGCGCCACCCCGCCAGCGGGGTGGTGCTCGGCATCCACGAGCCCCACGAGCGCTCGAACGACCTGTTCAGCCCCCAGCGCACCGGCCTCGACCACGTCGCGGTCACGGTCTCCTCGCGCGAGGAGCTCGACGCCTGGTCGGCGCGGCTCGACGCGCACGGGGTGGAGCACTCGCCCGTGCGGGACGCGGGCTACGCGGAGTTCGTGTCCTTCGGCGACCCGGACGGCATCGCCTGGGAGGTCTGGCTGCCGAAGGGTTAGAGGCCGAGGTCGCCGGCGGCCCGCAGGCTGCCGGCGGCCCACGCGTCGTGCCGGCCGTGGAACACCTCGGCGGCGCGGTGGCCCACCCACGCCCCGGGCAGCAGCGCGTCGGGCAGGCCGGGGTCGAGGAACGGGAAGCGGCGCCAGGCGTCGACGAGGCGGATCTGCGCGGCGAGCGTGGCGGCGTCGTCGGCGGGGGCGAGGTCGGCGAAGCGCTCGACGAACCCCGCGTAGCGCGCGGCGAGGTCGGCGAGGTCCCACGCGCGGGTCGCCAGCTCCTCGGCGCTGAGCCCGCCGTGGTACTCGCCGGTGAGGACGTGCGCGTCGGCGGGGCCGACCTCGCCGAGCACGTCGCGGACCTCGTCGAGGCGGGCGGTGTCGGGGGAGACCCACATGCCGGTCGCGGGGGAGCCCAGGCCCGCCCACGCCAGGCGGGTGCGCAGCCGGTGGCGCTGCGCCCGCTGCTGCTCGGGGACGCTCGCGACGACGACGAGCCACCGCCCGTCCCACGCCTCCCGCGCGCGCCCGTGGGCATAGATGCGCGCCGCGCCCTCGGTGAGCAGGCCGTGCCCCCACGCCGTCAGGTCCCAGCGCACCCGGCGCCCGACGCGTTCGGAGACGAGCATGCCGTCGGCGGCCGTGCGGGCCAGCGCCTGGCGCGCCGACTTCTCCTCCACCCCGACCAGGCCGAGGACGTCGACGACGGTCTGGGTCCACACCGGCGTCCCCCGGGGCAGCACGATCTCGCCGAGCACCGTCACCAGCAGCGAGCGCGCGCTGGTGGCCGCGACCTCGCGCCGTCGCGAGAACGGGTCCGGCCGCGCGTCGGCGGTCGGCTCGTCGGCGCTGGTCATCGCCCGTGATCCTAGGGCCCACCCGCGCCCCGGCTCCCCGGCCGACCGGGCGGACTGCCCGGCGGCCCTGGTGACACTCCCGGGAGATCGTGATGGAGAGGTCCCCGGCCGCAGGTGCGGGCCGTCGGTTCGGGGCGTCGCGGCGCGGGGAGCACGCGCAGGTGCTCTCCAGGTCGATCTTACGAGACTGTCGCGAGTGTCCGTCGGGCGGCAGACGCGCCCTCGGGGCCGGGCGCGGCCGGGTCCCGGACTCTAGGGTGCGTGGGTGACGACGCAGGGATCGCCGGGTGCCGCGCTGCGCGACCTCGACCGCGCCCACGTCTGGCACCCCTACGGCCCGATGCCCGGGCGCACCGACCCGCTGGTGGTGCGCTCGGCGCAGGGCGTGCGGCTCACGCTGGACGACGGGCGCGAGCTCGTCGACGGGATGTCGTCGTGGTGGGCGGCGGTGCACGGCTACCGGCACCCCGCGCTCGACGAGGCCGTGGTGCGCGCGACCGGGGCCATGAGCCACGTGATGTTCGGCGGCCTGACCCACGACCCCGCGGTGGCGCTGGCCGAGCGGCTGGTGGCGCTGACCCCGGAGCCGCTGCAGCACGTGTTCCTCGCCGACTCCGGGTCGGTGTCGATCGAGGTCGCGCTGAAGATGTGCCTGCAGTACCAGCGGGCCCGCGGGCGGGCCGGCCGCACGCGGATAATGACCTGGCGGGGCGGCTACCACGGCGACACCTTCGGCGCGATGAGCGTCTGCGACCCCGAGGGCGGGATGCACGCGGCGTGGGCCGGGTTCCTGCCCGAGCAGGTCTTCGCCGACCGGCCCCCGAGCGCCTTCGACCCCGCCTACGACGAGCACCTGCGGTCGGTGGCCGCCGCGCACGCCGGCGAGATCGCCGGGATCATCGTCGAGCCCGTGGTCCAGGGCGCCGGGGGCATGCGCTTCCACGACCCCCGCCACCTGCGGACCCTGCGCGCGATCGCCGACGAGCACGACCTCGTGCTCGTGTTCGACGAGATCGCCACCGGCTTCGGGCGCACCGGCACGCTCGTCGCCGCCGAGCAGGCCGGGGTCTCGCCGGACGTGATGTGCCTGGGCAAGGCGCTGACCGGCGGCTACCTGACGATGGCGGCCGCGCTGTGCACCCCCGCCGTCGCCACGGCGATCAGCGAGGGCGAGGCCGGCGGGCTGATGCACGGCCCGACGTTCATGGCCAACCCGCTGGCCGCGACCGTCGCCGCCGCCAGCATCGACGAGCTGCTGCGCCGCGACTGGGCGGCCGAGGTCGCGGCGCTCGGGGACGGGCTGCGTGAGGGGCTCGCGCCGGCCCGCGACGTGGCCGGCGTGCAGGACGTCCGCGTGCTCGGCGGCATCGGGGTGGTGCAGCTCGACCACCCCGTCGACGTGCCCGCCGCGCAGGCCGCGGCCGAGGCGCACGGCGTGTGGCTGCGGCCGTTCCGGGACCTCGTCTACGCCATGCCGCCGTACGTCACGCCCGCCGAGGACGTCCTGCGGATCGGGGCGGCGATGGTCGCCGCGGCCGCCGCCGGCTGACCCCTGAGGTGAACACTGCGTGACGACCGTGTGAGGCAGCGATGAGGCCGCGAACGTCCGGTTCGGCGTGTCCGTCCGTTTCGCCGGAATGATCGAGGTTCACCCGCGCGGAGCAGCACGGGGGAACGACCCTGCGGGCCGGGTGGACTCACCACGCCGGACACGCCCTGCTCCAGGCCACGTCACACTCGGACGAGGGACGGCGGGGACCGCTCGACCCGGTCCGATCGGAACCGAGAGTCACGATCAACTCGTCGGTCGGGTCGGAGTGCCCCGGCGGTAGGGCACAGTGATCGCAGCGCCTCCGGCACGCGGCGACGACGCCGGTGCGGTGACGCCGGGTGACCGATCTCCGCGGTGGTCGCCCGGCGCGCGCAGGCGCCCCAGCAGCCGCCGGTGATCGCCCCCGATCACCCCCGCCGGGCCGGTCCACGGCCCCCGACGGAGGACCCATGACCACCGGAGCGACCGCCCTGCCCGTCCCCGAGCGGGACGGGCCCACCCCACCGACCTGGCGCGAGCGCCTGCGTGCCGACGTCCCCGCCTCCCTCGTCGTCTTCCTCGTCGCCGTCCCGCTCTCGCTGGGCATCGCGGTGGCCTCGGACGCGCCGCTGACCGCGGGCCTCATCGCCGCCGCGGTCGGCGGCATCGTCGCGGGCGCCCTGGGCGGCTCCCCGTTGCAGGTCAGCGGGCCCGCGGCCGGACTCACCGTCGTGGTCGCCGACCTCGTCGGCCGCTTCGGCTGGGGCGTCACGTGCGCGATCACCGTCGCGGCCGGCGTGCTCCAGGTCGTCTTCGGCCTGACCCGCACCGGCCGGGCGGCGCTCGCGATCTCGCCGGCGGTCGTGCACGGGATGCTCGCCGGCATCGGCCTGACGATCGTGCTGGGCCAGCTGCACGTCGTCCTCGGCGGCGAGCAGCAGGACGACGCGATCGCCAACGTGCTCGCCCTGCCCCACCAGCTCCTGGCGCTGCACGGTCCGGCGACCCTGCTCGGACTCGCGGTCGTCGCGCTCCTGCTGCTCTGGCCGCGGTTGCCGCGGGGCGTGCCCGGCTGGGTGCGCGGCATCCCCGCCCCGCTGCTGGCCGTCGTCCTCGCGACGGTCGCCGCGGTGGCGCTCGCCCTGCCCGTCGAGCGGGTCGAGATCGGCGGGTCGGTGCTCGAAGCGATCACCCCGCCCGTGCTGCCCGACGGGCAGTGGGCCGCGTTCGCGGTCGGCGTCCTGACCATCGCGATCATCGCCAGCGTCGAGAGCCTGCTCTCGGCCGTCGCCGTCGACCGGATGCACGGCGAGCAGCGGTCCGACCTCGACCGCGAGCTCATCGGCCAGGGGGCGGGCAACACGCTCTCCGGGCTGCTCGGCGGCCTGCCGATCACCGGGGTCATCGTCCGCAGCTCGACCAACGTCGCGGCCGGCGCCCGCAGCCGTGCCTCGGCCGTGCTGCACGGCGTGTGGATCGTGGTGTTCTCGGTGGCCCTGCTCGGGCTCGTGCAGCAGATCCCGATGGCGGTGCTGGCCGGGCTGCTCGTCGTCATCGGCGCGCGACTGGTGAAGCTCGCCCACATGCGCGAGCTGCACCGCCACGGTGAGCTGCCGGTGTACGTCGTCACGATCCTCGGGGTCGTGCTCACCGACCTGCTCACCGGCGTCGTGGCGGGGCTCGTCCTCGCGCTGCTGCTGGTGCTGCGCCGCGTGGTGTGGGCGTCGATCGAGGTCCAGGAGCCCGCGGGGGACGGTCCCTGGCACGTGGTCGTCGAGGGCGCGCTGTGCTTCCCGTCGATCCCGCGACTGGCCCGCCGCCTGGGGCAGGTGCCCGCGGGGGCACCCGTGGTCGTCGACCTGGTCACCGACTACCTCGACCACGCCGCGTTCGACCACCTCCAGGAGTGGGTCGAGCGCCACGGGCGCGGCGGCGGGACGGTCCGCGTCGACGAGGTCGGGTCGATGGGCCTGCTCGACCGGCGGACGGCGTCGGGCGGCGGGCCGGGCGACCGGCGGCCGGGTCCGGTGCCGCGGTTCCTGTCCCCGTGGTCGGCGTGGCAGGCCGCCGCGCAGCGCGAGACGGAGCCGGCCGACGACCCGATCCTGACGGGGCTGCGCGAGTACCACCGTCGCGCGGCCGGGCTCGTGGCGCCGTACCTGTCCGACCTGGCCGAGCGGCAGTCGCCCTACGCGCTGTTCCTGACGTGCTCGGACTCGCGCGTCGTGCCCAACGTGCTCACCTCGAGCGGGCCGGGCGACCTCTTCACGGTCCGTAACGTCGGCAACCTGGCGCCGCTGGGCACCGACGCCGACTCGTCGGTCGGGGCGTCGGTGGAGTACGCGCTCGACGTCCTCGAGGTGCCGACGCTCGTGGTCTGCGGCCACTCGGGCTGCGGGGCGATGACGGCGGCGCTGCGCGGCACCGGCGGCGACGGCGCGCTCGGGCGCTGGCTCGACGGCGCCGGGGAGAGCGTCGCCCGCTGGCGGGCGGGCCACCCGGTGGCCACGGTCGCGGCCGCCCGCGGCGGCTCGGACGTCGACCAGCTCGCGATGGTCAACGTCGCGGTCCAGCTCGACCGGCTCGCCCGGCACCCCGCCGTCGCCCGCGCGCTGGACGAGGGCCGGGTGCGGCTGGTCGGGCTCTACTTCGACATCGCGACCGCGCGGATGTCGGTGCTCGAGGGCGACCGCTTCGTCCCGGCGTCGCGCGACCGCCTCGGCGCCGGCGCCGCCGCCACCCCCGGCGACCCCGCGACCACAGCCTTCCCGATCCCCACGTGAGCAGTTGCGGCCCCTATAGGGGCCGCAACTGCTCACGTACCGGTGATCGTGGCCCGGGCCGGGGTGTCGTCGGCGGCCTGGACGGTGACGGCGAGGTCGCGCAGGCGGGCGCGGTCGGTGTCGTCGCGGACGGCGATCGAGAACTCGACGTCCGTGACGACGCCGGCGAAGCGCTCGAGCAGCTTCGCCCCGATCTCGTCGTGGGTGCCGATGACGGCGAACCGGTCGAGGACCGCGTCGTCGATCATCGCCGGCAGCTCCTCCCAGCGCTGGGCCTTCGACAGCTGCTTCGCCTCGTCGGCGAGGTCGCCGAGGCCGAGGTGGTCGAACGCCGCCCGGTAGCCCGGCGTGGAGGCGTAGAAGGCGATCCGGGCCCGGGCGTCGCGGACCTTGCCCGCCAGCTCCTCGGGCGTGCGCGCCGAGGCCACCAGCGGCTTCATCGCCACCCGGAACCCGTCGAGCGCGCGCCCGCTGCGGGCGGCGCCCCGGCGGACCGCAGGCAGCATCACCTCGGCGATGTACGACGGCGTGCACACGGGGTGCGGGCGCAGGCCGTCGGCCACCTCGCCGGCGACGGCGCACATGTTGGTGTTGACCGCGGCGAGGTGGATCGGGACGTCGGGGTGCTCGATCGGGCCCGCGTCGAACAGCGGGACCATGAGGTCGAGGTCGTAGTGCTCGCCGTGGTGGTCCAGCGGGGCGCCGGTCTGCCACGTGTGCCACACGGCGCGGACGGCCTGCACGTACTCGCGCATCCACGGCGCCGGGGCCGACCACGGCACGCCGTAGCGCCGCCGGATGTGCCCGCGCACCTGCGTGCCCAGCCCGAGCGTGAACCGCCCGCCCGAGAGCTTCTGCAGCGTCCAGGCCTGCAGCGCCATCACCGTCGGGCTGCGGGGGAAGGCGATCGTCACCGCCGTGCCCAGGCGCAGCGTGCGCGTGGCGCTCGCGGCGAGGGTCAGGACCGCGAACGGGTCGTCCTTGGTCTCCTCGACGACGAGCCCGCCGTACCCGATCTCCTCGAGGAACGCCGCCTGCTCGGCGACCGTCCGGATGTCCAGCGGCGTGTCCGGCGTCCGGAGGCCGGGGTCGACCTTGCCCAGCGGCAGCAGCGTCTCGAGGCGCACCCCGGCGACCGTAGGGTGTCCGCCGTGAGCTGGCTGGGTCCGTGGCTGGAGGAGACGGCGGCCGCGCGCGCGGAGGCCGGGCTCCGGCGGACGCTGCGCCCGCGCGCCGAGGCCGAGCCCGTGGTCGACCTCGCGTCCAACGACTACCTCGGCCTCGCCCGCGACCCGCGGGTCGTCGAGGCCGGGGTCGCGGCGCTGCGGGCGTGGGGCGCCGGGTCCACGGGGTCGCGGCTGGTCACGGGCTCGACGCGGCTGCACGCCGAGCTCGAGGAGGCCCTCGCCGCGTTCACCGGCCGGGAGGCCGCCCTCGTCTTCTCCTCGGGCTACACCGCCAACCTCGGGGCGGTCACCGCGCTGTCGGGCCGCGGCGCGCTGGTCGTCTCCGACGTCGCCGCCCACGCCTCGCTCGTCGACGCCGCCCGCCTGTCGCGGGCCCGGGTGGCGGTCGCGCGGTGCGCGGACCCGGCGGCGGTCGACGCCGTGCTGGCGGCCCGCGAGGAGCCGCGGGCGCTGGTGGTGGTCGACGGCGTCGACAGCGTCGACGGTGCCCTCGCCCCGCTCGCCGCGCTGCACGCGGTCTGCCGGGCCCGGGACGCCGTCCTGCTCGTCGACGACGCCCACGGGCTCGGGGTCCGCGGTCCGGGCGGAGCGGGGACGCTCGCCGAGCACGGCCTCGCCGGCGCGCCCGACGTCGTCCTGACCACGACGCTGTCGAAGTCGCTGGGCAGCCAGGGCGGGGTGGTCCTGGGCTCGCGGGCGGTGGTGGAGCACCTCGTCGACACCGCGCGCCCCTTCATCTTCGACACCGGGCTGGCCCCCGCGGCGGCCGGCGCGGCGCTGGCCGCGCTGCGGATCGTGCAGGCCGAGCCGGAGCTGGTCGGGGCCCTGCACAGCGCGGCCGCCGCCGGCGCCGCCTCGGCCCGCGCCGCCTCGTCG
>NZ_BAABHO010000052.1:0-46456 GCF_039542135.1 Actinomycetospora chlora | reverse complement strand
GGCGGCGACCTCGGCGTCGCCCACGTCGAGGCGGCCCGGGCCGCCGGCGACGCGGCCCGGCAGGCCGAGGAGCAGCGCGCCGCCCTGGCCCGCGACCTCGCCGGGCACCGTGACGCCGACCCCGACGCCGCGGCCCTGCTCGCCGCGCACGACGCCGTGCGCGACCGGCTCGGCCCCGAGCTCGCCCCCGCACCGAACCCCGGGCACGACCTGACCACCCTGCGCGCCGCCGCCGACGCCGCCCGGACGGCCGCCGAGGACGCAGCACGACGGGCCGACGAGGCCGACGTGGCGTGCCGGGCCGCGGAGGACGCGGTGCGCGGCGCCGATACCCGCGCCGCGGTCCTGGCCGAACGGGCGGCCGACGCCCGGCACGCCCACGCCCGCCGGGCCGAGGAGCTCCGCGCCGCCCGGGCCGACGAGCCCGACGCCACGCTCGCCGCGGCCGAGGCCTCGCGTCTCGCGCGGGCCCGGGAGGCCGAACGCGAGCACGAGGTCCTCGCCGCAGCCCTCGCGGACGACGACCCGGACACCGTCGAGGCGCGCGTGGTCAACGCCCGCGCCGTCGCCGAGCGCCTCACGACGGAGGCCGCGCGGCTGGAGCGCGAGCACGCGGAGACCACCGGGCGCCTGCAGGCCGCCGGCGCCCAGGGCTGGCACGACCAGCTCGGGGCCGCGGCCACCGAGCTCGAGGCCGCCGTCCGCGAGCACGACGGCGTCGCCCGCCGGGCCGCGGCCGCCCGGCGCCTGCACGAGACCCTCGCGCGCCACCGCGACCGCGTGCGCCGCTCCTACGTCGCACCGTTCCGGGCGCAGGTCGAGCGGCTGGCGCGCATCGTGTTCGGGCCGACGCTCTCGCTGGAGATCGACGAGGAGCTGCGGATCACCCACCGCACGCTCGACGGCACCACGGTGCGGTTCGAGGCGCTCTCGAGCGGGGCGCAGGAGCAGCTCGGCCTGTGCGCGCGGCTGGCCTGCGCCGCGTTGGTCGACCCGGCCGACGGCGTCCCGGTCGTCATCGACGACGCCCTGGGCCACACCGACCCCGAGCGCCTGGCCCGCCTCGGTGCCGTCTTCACCGCGGCGACGGCGGCCGCCGGCGCCGCCCAGGTGATCGTGCTGACCTGCACCCCGGAGCGCTACCACGGCATCGGCGCCGCCACGGTCGTGCCGCTCACGCCGTCCCGCCGGTCCGGCGACGGCGACCGCGACGACCGGCCCGCGAGCGACACCCCGGTGGCCGTCCCCGGCACCGTCGTCGACCTCCCCCGCGCCCCGCGCGCCGGTTAGCGGATGCGCCGCAGCGCCCGCCGCAGCCGGTCCCACCGCGGCCGGGCCGGGACGGGCGGCTCCGGGGCCGGGTCCGGCCGCGCCGCGGCCGCGCGCGCCGCGCCCTGGTCCGCCCGCCACCGCGCGACGACGTCGTCGGCCCGGGGCATCGACACCGCGATCTGCGGCCCGTCGGGGAAGCGCAGCCACGCCGCCACGCGGGCGGCCAGGGCGGCGACGGTGTCGCGGACCTCGCGCTCGGTGGTCATGTCGCGCACGGTCTCGGGCAGGCGGTCGATCTCGCGGCGCAGGCGCAGCGGGGTGGGCAGGAGGACGTCGTTGGGGATGCCCTCGCGCTCCAGGTAGGAGCGCAGCCACCAGTTCTCGTCGTTGCGCCCGCGCGGCAGGGGACGGCCGGCGCCGCGCAGCCCGTCGAACTTGCCCTCCTCCTGGGCCTCGCGGATGCGCTGCTCGACGATCGACTCGTAGGCCTGCCAGTAGCCCTCGTTCCGCATGGTGCTCCCGAGGTTACGAAACGCCCGCGGGCAGGGCGATCGCAGTGATCACGAGGCCGTCGCGCACCGCCCAGCGGCCGTGGAACCCGGTGAGCTCGGCGCCGTCGACGTCCGGACCGGGGACGCGCAGCGTCGCGGTGAAGGTGCCGTCGGGCGCGGGCCGCAGCTCGGCGTCCTCGAAGCCCAGCCACCGCCCGGTCAGCGGGAACCACGCCTTGTAGACGCTCTCCTTGGCGCTGAACAGGATCTTGTCCCACCGGACGTCCGGCCGTTCACGACCCAGCGCCGCGAGCGCCGCCTGCTCTCCGGCGTCGGTCACCACGCGCAGCACCCCGTCGGGCAGCGCGACGTGCGGTTCGGCGTCGAGCCCGACCGAGCGCACCTCGGCGCTCCAGGCCACCGCCGCCGCGCGGAAGCCGGCGCAGTGCGTGATCGCGCCGACCACGCCCGACGGCCAGACCGGGGCCCGCCGCTCCCCCACCGGCACCGCCACGGCCGGGGCCCCGAGCCGGGTCAGCGCCTCGCGGGCGCAGGCGCGGGCCGTCGTGAACTCGGCCCGCCGGGTCGCGACCGCGCGCGCCACGGCCGCCTCCTCGGCCGGCGCGAGGACGGCGCCCGGGTCGTCGTCGGTGCGGGCCACCGCCACGACGGCCGGGGGCAGGAGGTCCGCCAGGGCCGTCGTCACGACCGGGCCCAGCGGGCGCGCTGCTCGGCGGCCCACGCGGTGAAGGGGTCGGGCCCGTCGTCCGGTGCCCCGGGCAGGATCTCCCGCAGCGCCCCGCGGACCAGGCCGTGCCGTCGCCACTCGCGGGGATAGCCGACCGACACCTCCTCGCAGCGCACCCCGTCCTCGACGGTGGTGCGCGGGACGTGCAGGTGGCCGTAGACGACCACCTCGGCGTCGAAGCGGACGTGCCAGTCGGCCGTCGCCGTCGTGCCGCACCAGATCGCGAACTCGGGGTGGCGCAGGATGCGGGTCGGGTGGGGCGTGAGCGGCCAGTGGTTGACGAGCACGGTCGGCATCCCCGCGGGCCGGTCCTCGAGGCGAGCGAGTGTCCGGGCCAGGCGGTCGGCGCACCAGGCGGCCGGGCCGGGGAACGGGTCGCTCGACATCAGCACCTCGTCGGTGCACACCACACCGGCCTCGCGCGCGACCTCGAGCGCCTGCTCGTCGGTCCACGACGCCGGGATGGACGGCGGCCGGACGCTGTAGTCGTAGAGCAGGAACATCGGGCACACCAACGCCGGCCCGCCCGCCCCCTCCCACACCGGCCACGGGTCCTCGGGGGTCAGCACACCGAGGCGTCGGCACTCCGCGACGAGGTGGTCGTAGCGCGCGGGCCCGACGAGGTCGACCTCGTCGCCCGGCGGGGTCCACAGCTCGTGGTTGCCCGGGACCCAGATCACCCGCGCGAACCGCCCGGCCAGGATCTCCAACGCCCACAGCGTGGTGGCGACGCGGTCGCCGACGTCGCCGGCGACGATCAGCCAGTCGTCGGGGTGCGTGGGGGCCAGCTCCCGGACGAGGTCCTCGTTCTCCTGCCGGTTGACGTGCAGGTCGCTCGTCGCCAGCAGGCGGGGGCCGCGGCTCATACCGATCACGGTACGGATCCCGCGGGCTCACCGGTCGCCACGGCGTGTCCACCCCGCACCCCTTTGGCACCATGGACGGGTGCCGCCGCGCTCCCGCACGTCGCTGCCCCTCCCGGCGCGGGTCCGGTCGGTCATGGCCGAGGGCGACTACGACCGCGCCGGCCTCCTCGACGGGTTGTCGGGCGACGAGCGCCGGGTCCGGGTGTCGGTGCTCGAGTCGCTGGCCGCCGACGGCGTCGACATCGCGACGATGCGCGACGCCATCGAGCGCGACCGGCTCGGTCTGCTGCTGCTCGAGCGCACCCTGCGCCCCGAGGACGGGCACTCCCTGACCGACGTCTGCCGCATCGCCGACATCGACGCCGACGTCGTGCGCCGCTGGTTCCAGGCCCTGGGACGCCCGCTGGCCCCCGATCCCGACGAGCCGATCTACACCGACGAGGACGTCGAGATCGCCGAGCGGATCCACCGCTACCGCAGCTTGGGGTTCAGCGACGAGGAGATGATGCCGGTCGTCCGGGCGATCGGACGCGGCGTGCTCAACATCGCCGACGCGCTCGGCGGGCTGCTGGGCGAGGCGCTGCTGCGTCCCGGCGAGCCCGAGCCCGAGACGGCCCTGCGCTACGCGGCCGAGGCGCGGCGCATCGTCGAGGACGACTCGCTGCACCTCGTGCACCTGGTCGCCGCCGCCCTCGCCGACCGCATCCGTTCGCACGCACTCGCCGTCGAGGAGTCGAGCGCCGGGCGCCTGCAGGGCGCCCAGGAGGTGACCGTGTGCTTCGCCGACCTCGTCGGCTTCACCGACCTGGGCGAGTCGGTCTCGGCGGTCGAGCTCAGCGAGGTCGCCGAGATGCTGTCGGCGTGCGCCACCGAGGTCTCCGCCTGGCCCGTGCGCCTGGCCAAGGTCATCGGCGACGCGGTCATGCTCGTCTCCCCCGACCCCACGGCGCTGGTGCGCACGGCCCTCGACCTCGTCGAGGAGTGGTCGGACCCCCGCGACGGGCGCCCGGGGCTGCGCGTCGGCGTGGCCATGGGCATCGGGGTGCCGCACGCCGGCGACTGGTTCGGCCCGCCGGTCAACCTGGCCAGCCGCGTCACCGAGACCGCCCGGCCGGGTCAGGTCACCGTGACCGCCGCGGTGCACGACGCCGTCGTCGCGGCCGCGGGCGACGATCCGCCGCTGCGGTTCCGGGCCGCCGCCCCGCGGAAGTTCAAGGGTGTCCGGGGAGCGCAGCGCCTGTACCGGGTCCAGCGTCGCCCGGCCGGGTCACGCGGCAACGGCGCGCCCAACGATCCGGTGAATCCGCCCGGTTCCCGGTGAGACGTTAGGCCATTCGGCCTACTTCCTGTCCGGAACGTCGGAGAGCCGACGTCGGAGAGGAGTGTCCACCGTGGAAACGACGACCAAGAGGCGCCTCGGCGCCGTGGCCGCGGGCATCGCGCTCGCCTGCGTCGCGGGTGTCGCGCTCGCGGCCTGGCTCTCGAGCGGCGCCGGTACCGCCGAGGGCAGCTCGACGACCGCCGTCAACTCGACGATCACGCCACAGAACGGGGCGAGCGGGCTGTACCCGGGCGCGACCACGACGGCGACCGTCACCGTCAACAACCCGAACTCCTACCCGGTGGTCGTCGCGTCGATCTCGCCGGGCAGCTCGACCGCCACGAGCGGCAACTGCCCCGCCGGCACCGTCACCACCGGGGGCCTGACGAACCCGGCCGGCACCATCGCCCCGGGCGCGTCGGGGACCTACACGCTGACGGCGAAGATGATCGCCAACCCGGACAACAGCTGCCAGGGCCAGAGCTTCGTCCTCCCGCTGACGGCGAGCCTGGCCTCGGCGGCGAGCTGAGCCGGTGTCCGCACGCCGCGCCCGCTGGTCCTCGGGCCGCCGGACCTCGTGGCGGTGGTGGCTGCGCCGCCTGCCGGCCGTCGGGGTCACCGGGGTCGCCGTCGCCGTGCTGCTGGGGGCCGGGCTCGCCTCGGCCGCCTGGCTCTCGACGGGCGGCGGCACCGCGACCTCGCGGGCCGGGCAGGCCCAGCCGCCCACGACCACCACCGTCGCCGGGACGGCCGTCACGGCCAACCTGCTCTACCCGGGGTCCAGCGGCGACGTCAAGATCACCGTCAACAACCCGAACACCTACCCCGTCACGGTCACCTCGGTGAGCCCCAGCGGCGCACCGACGGCCGCCGGCGGGACGGGCTCGTGCGGGACCACCGGGGTCGGTCTCACGACGGTCTCACCGGGCACGACCGTCCCCGCCAACGGGTCGGCGACGCTGACGCTCGCGGGCGCGGCGTCGATGACGAGCGCATCGGAGACCGGGTGTCAGAACGCGACCTTCACCATCCCCGTGACCGTCGCCATCACGAGCGCGTGAGGCGACCGGCGCTCGGGATCCTCGCCGCGGCCGTCGTCGCCACGCTGCTGCTCGCGGGCGGCGGCGTGGCGGCGGCGGCGTGGCGCAGCCAGAACACCGGTACCGCGACGGCACGGGCCGGCCAGATCGGGACGCCGACGGGCGTCACGATCGGGGCGATCACCTGCACCACGAGCGGTCTGACCACCACCGCGAGCATCCCGGTGAGCTGGACCGGGGTCACCGGGGCGGGCGAGTACACGGTCGCGTCCGGCCGTGCCCTCGGCCTCCTCTCGGACTCGAGGACGGTCACCGGCACGTCGACGACCCTCACGACCACGACGCTGCTGCTCACGGTGTACGTCACCGTGACGGCGAAGGCCGGGAACTGGACGGGCGCGCCGAGCGCCACGGTCAGCAAGGCCGTCACCTGCCCCGCCGGCGGCGCCACGCCGCGCTCGACCGGGACGACGGGCACCACCAGCACGACGCCCACGACGACCGTGCCGACCACCGTGCCGACGACTGTGCCGACCACCGCGCCGGGCTGAGCGACGGGTGCGCGATGGTGGTGGGCCGGGGCCCGCTCCCCAGCATGCCGTTCCGGCCCACCACCACGCGGACGGTGCCCCCGGGCACCGGACACCGGGACTCCTCACCGGCTCACCGAAGAGCGTGCCCCGCGCCACACCGTCGGCACCAGGGGTCCGCACCGAGGTTCACTCGACACGGTGACGGGTTCACTCGACGCGGTGAGCGTCCCGGCCCCGTCCCCTCGCCGCCACGGCACCGTCCGCGGCGCCGGGACAGGTCACTCCTGCTGGGCGATGTTCAGGACGTTGCCGTCCGGGGCGCGGACGAAGAACCGGCGCACGCCCCACGGCTCGGTGGTCAGCGGGTGGACGATCTCGTACCCCCGCCGGCGGGCCTCGTCGTGGGCCTCCTCGACGTCGGCGACCTTGAGCGACGCGACCGGGTCCTCGGGCGCCGTCGCGTCGCGGGTGAGCAGCTGGACCCCGGCTCCCGTCGTGGGGTCGGAGAGCCGGGTCACCCAGTCCATCCCGATGCCCTCGGCGCTCATCCCGAGGTAGTCGGCGTAGAAGGTGCGCGCCGCCGCGACGTCGGGCACGCGCAGGTTGACGTGAACGCTCGTGACCTGCACGAGAACCTCCACAGGATCATGAAAAAGCCCCGGGCCAGCACGCTGACCTGGGGCTTCGGCTCCTCCGACTGGACTCGAACCAGTAACCCTTCGGTTAACAGCCGAATGCTCTGCCGATTGAGCTACGGAGGACCGCACGCCCGACAGATCGCGCTGCCGGACGGGTAACACGCTACCGCACGGGCTCCGCCGTCATCCCGCACGGGGTGAGGCAGGATGGCCCGCAGACGTCCGCGGAGGAGTTCCATGAAGATGATCCCGTTCCTGCTGGGTGCCGGTGTCGGCTACGTCCTCGGCGCGCGCGCCGGACGCGAGCGCTACGAGCAGATCGCCCGCGCGTACCGCCAGGTGGCCGACCACCCGAGCGTCCAGGGGGCGGCCGGTGTCGCCCGCGCCAAGGCCGGCGAGGCCGTGCAGACCGGCGTGGCGATGGCGAAGGAGCGCGTGGCCCCCTCCGGATCGGGCGGTCACGAGCCCGCCGCTCCCGGCCGGTCGACCACCAACGGCTCGGGCCGGTGAGCCTCAGGCGCCGTCCGGGATCCCCAGCACCGCGAACACCCGGCGGAACCCGAACCAGGTGACGCCGGCGGCGTCGGGCGGGTAGGCCTCCCGCAGCCGCGGGGCGAGCTCGGCGCGCAGCCGCGTCCAGTCCGCGTCGTCGAGCACGGCGTGGGCCGGGCGCAGCGTCGTCCCCGCGATCCAGTCGCCCACCGGGTCGTCCCCGGTGAGCGGGTGCAGGTAGGTCGTCTCCCAGCAGTCGACGACACCGCCGGGGCGGGTCGCGGCGAGCAGCCGCGCGTACTCCTCGGGGGCCCCGACGCCGTACGTCGGCAGCCCGTCGGGGACGCGGGCCGACCAGGCCGGGGACTCCAGCAGGTCGCGGGCGATCTCGTGCGAGGGCGAGCGCTCGTTGCCCGGCACCTGCAGCGCGAGCCAGCCGCCCGCCGGCAGCGCCGCCGCCCAGCGCGTCACCAGCTCGCGGTGCTCGGGCACCCAGTGCAGCACCGCGTTGGTGACCACGACGTCGGTGGCGGGGCCGGGTGCGAAGTCGCGGACGTCGGCCTGCTCGGCGTCGACGCCGTTCGCCCGCGCGGCGGCGACCATCTCGGACGACGAATCGGTGGCCCGGATCCGCGCACGCGGCCACCGCCGGGCAAGAACCTCGGTGAGGTGGCCCGGACCGCAGCCGAGGTCGACCACCTCGCGGGGTGCCGGCGCGCCGATCCGGGCGACGAGGTCGATGAACGGCCGGGCGCGGTGGTCGTCGTGGCGGCGGTAGAGCGCCGGGTCCCAGGTGAGGGTCATCCCCGGGCCTCTCTCAACCTCTCCCCCACCCCTTCGGCGACGCTGCGCACCGCGTCGACGTCGGTGCCCGGATCCGGGCGGACGTGCAGCACGATCCCGTCGCCCGGCACGCGGCGCTGGACGAACCAGGCGCCGCCGGCCCCGAGGTCGTGGTGCTGGCTGTCCTTGACCGCGGCGGTCACGCGCCGGTGGACGGTCTCGGGAATCCGGCCCGGTCGCGTCAGCGGCACCCGGCGCGGCGGCCGGTCGGCGAGCAGCACCACCCCGCCCGCGAGCTCCTCGGCCTCGTCGGCCTCGACCACCTCGAGCGCGCCGCTCGCCCACGTCGCCTTCGTGACGAGGTGCCAGACGATGCGGCGCGCCGGCTCACCGGAGGCGGCGGGCGGCAGCCAGAGCCCGATGTCGGTGGCGAGCACGACCGACCCGCGCGGGCCCTGCCCGTCGGCGAGCACCCGCTCACCCTCGTCGAGGGTGCCCGTGAAGCCCTCCGGCACCGGCTCGCGGCCGGTGAGCAGGGCGGTCAGGCGGTCGCGCACCCCGCTCACAGGGTTGCTCCTGAGGCCTGGTCGCGCAGCGCTTTCTTGTACTGCTCGAGAGCGACGAGGTCGCCAAACAGTTCGTTGTATTCGTCAGGCTCGCTTACCTGATTAATTCGCTGCAGCCGCGACTTGATATCAGAGACCTGACGCTCGACTTGCGCCCCTCGCAGGGCCGTCATCATGCCTGTTACGTAACGATGTTCGTCGGCTTTCCTGGTCTCTAGCGGCTCAACGGCCAACTCCGACACCAAGCGTCGGTACCCGCTTGGCGCCTCGTTGGCCACAGCTTCCAGCCACTCTGAGCCGCCGAGACCAGAACCGGTCCCTCCCGCGGCAATTATCGCGCGGTGCATTGCACGGTACGCTTCGTGACTGAACGCATCATCAGCCAGCTCGTCGTAGACGGGCCCACCGTAGGCCGGGACTTGCAGCGCGGCCTTCAATACCTCGCGCTGTGTTCGAAGGACTGGGTCTCGTCTATCTGGCAATTCTGGACTATTACTGTTTGAGGGGTGTGCGCTTGGGGTGCGGCGCGGGGCCCGCCGGGCCGGCTCGACCGGCGCCCCGGCCGTCTCCCGCACCCGGCGCACCACCTGGGCCTCGTCGGACCACCCGACCCAGCCGGCCAGACGGCGGGCGTAGCCGTCCCGGAGGTCCTCGCGACGGATGCGCGCGACCTCGGGCACGGCGCGCTGCAGCGCGGCGACCTGGCCCTCGACGGAGCCGAGGTCGTGCTCGTCGAGGATCGCCCGGATGATGAACGAGAACAGCGGCGCCCGCTGCGCCACGAGGTCGCGCAGCGCGATCTCGCCGCGCTTCTGGCGCAGGTCGCAGGGGTCCATGTCGTCGGGCGCGACGGCGATGTAGGTCTGGGTGGCGAACTGCTGGTCGCCCTCGAACGCCTTGCGCGCCGCCGCCTGCCCCGCGGCGTCGCCGTCGAAGACGTAGATCACCTCGCCGCGGTCGAACGAGTCGTCCATGAGCAGGCGGCGCAGCACCGCGACGTGGTCGTCACCGAAGGCCGTGCCGCAGCTCGCGACCGCCGTCGTCACCCCGGCGAGGTGCATGGCCATGACGTCGGTGTAGCCCTCGACGATCACCGCCTGGCGCGTCTTCGCGATCTCGCGCTTGGCCTTGTCCAGGCCGAACAGGACCTTCGACTTGTGGTAGACGGGCGTCTCGGGGGTGTTGAGGTACTTGGCCTCGATGCGGTCGTCGTCGAACAGCCGCCGCGCGCCGAAGCCGACGACGTCGCCGCCGAGGTCGCGGATCGGCCAGAGCAGCCGGCGGTGGAAGCGGTCCATCGGGCCGCGCTGCCCCTGCCGCGAGAGGCCGGCCTTCTCCAGCTCCTCGAGCGTGTAGCCCTGGGCGAGCAGGTGCTTGGTGAGCTTGTCCCACCCGCTGGGCGCGAAGCCGCAGCCGAAGTCCTCGGCCGCCGCCTGGTCGAACCCGCGCTCGGCCAGGAACTCCCGCGCCTTCTGCGCCTCCCCGGGCGCCCGCAGCTGCTCGGCGTAGAACTCGGCGGCCAGCTTGTTGGCGGCCAGCAGCCGGCTGCGCGTGCCACGGTCCTTCTGGACGCTGGACCCGCCGCCCTCGTAGGTGAGCCGGTAGCCGACGCGATCGGCCAGCTTCTCCACGGCCTCGACGAAGCCCAGCTGCTCGATCTTCATGATGAAGTCGATGACGCTGCCGCCCTCGCCGCAGCCGAAGCAGTGGAACGTGCCGTGGGTGGGCCGGACGTTGAACGACGGCGTCTTCTCGTCGTGGAACGGGCACAGGCCCTTGACCGACCCGGCGCTGGCCCGGCGCAGGGCGACGTACTCGCCGATCACCTCGTCGACCCGGTTGCGGTCGCGCACCTCGGCGATGTCCGCGTCCCGGATGCGCCCCGCCATGCCCCCGAGTGTAGGGATGTCCCCGGCGCACCCGGGCGCTCCCCGACGAGGAGGCACCATGCAGCTCGACCTGTCCGGACGCACGGCGCTCGTCACCGGCTCGACCGGTGGCATCGGGCGGGCCATCGCCGTCGACCTCGCCCGCGCGGGCGCGCGGGTGGTGGTCAACGGCCGCACGCCGAAGCGGGTCGAGGAGGCCGCGGCCGGCGTGCGCGACGAGACCGGCGGGGACGTCACCGGCGTGGCCGCGGACGTCGCCACCGAGGAGGGGGCCGCCGCGCTGGCCGCCGCGGAGCCGGCCGTCGACGTGCTGGTCAACAACCTCGGCGTCTTCGGGCCGCGGCCCGCCCTGGAGATCACCGACGACGACTGGCGGCGCTTCTTCGAGGTCAACGTGCTCGCGGCCGCCCGGCTGATCCGCACCTACCTGCCCGGCATGACCGAGCGGGGCTGGGGCCGGGTCCTCGACATCGCCAGCGACTCGGCCGTCGTCATCCCCGCCGAGATGATCCACTACGGGATGTCGAAGACGGCGCTGCTCGCGGTGTCGCGCGGCTTCGCCAAGGAGGCCGCGGGCACCGGCGTCACCGTCAACTCGGTCATCGCGGGCCCGACCCACACCGGCGGGGTCGAGGAGTTCGTGCGGCAGATGGTGGGCGACGACCTGCCCTGGGACGAGGCGCAGCGGCGGTTCATGGTCGAGCACCGGCCGCAGTCGCTGATCCAGCGGCTCATCGAGCCGGAGGAGATCGCCCACATGGTGACCTACCTCGCCTCGCCCCTGGCCTCGGCGACCACCGGCGCGGCCGTCCGCGTCGACGGCGGGTACGTCGACTCGATCGTGCCGTGAGCCGTGCTCAGCCCGTGAACGACGCCCGGTCGACGACGACGCGGTCGATCTCGCCGTCGGCGACGTGGTGGCCGTCGCCGTCGACCGCGCTGACGTCGAAGGTCAGCCGGTCGCCCTCGGTGGTGAGCGAGGCGTACACGTCGACCGTCCCGCCGACGGGCGTCGGGCGGCGGTGCCGGACCCGGACGGCGGCGCCCACCGTGGTCTGCCCCTCGGCCAGGTGTGGCGCGGCCTCGGACACCGTCGCCGCCTCGAGCCAGGCGATCAGCCGCGGCGTGCCCAGCACGGTGACGTCGCCGCTGCCGAGCGCGACAGCGGTGTCGTCGTCGGTGACGGTGTACCTCATCGGGGCGATGGTAGAGGTCCACGTGAGTGGTTCGGGTCGCCAGCACGACCCGAACCACTCACGAGGCCGAGGCCCTCACATGTCCGGGGCGTCCGCGTTCGACGGCGTCGTCTTCTGGGCGACGATCGCGTCGTGGTTGCGCAGGAGGTACTCCCCGGTGCGCTGCGAGAGCGCGCCGATCGTCGACGTCGGGTTCACCGCGCCGCCGGTGGTCAGCGTGCTGCCGTCACAGACGAACAGGTTCGGCAGGTCCCACGTCTGGCACCACTTGTTGAGCACCGAGTCGTCGGGCGTGTTGCCCATGCGGCAGGTGCCCATGAGGTGCCAGGCCGGCGGCGGGTAGAGCACGCCCGTGTCGTTGGTCTCGACCGCCCCGACCGCCCGCGTGGCCTCGAAGATCTTGTCGATGCCGTACTCCGCGAGCGCCACGTCGTTCGGGTGCAGCTCGTAGTTCACGTGCGCCGCCGGCAGCCCCGAGGAGTCGGTGACGTCGCGGTCCAGGGTCACCCTGTTCGTCTCGACCGGCAGGTCCTCCCCGAACATGAAGACCATGAGGTGGTTGGCGAAGTGGCCGTCGAAGAACTCGCGGTGCTGCTCACCCCACGGCGCCGTGTAACCGGTGTGCGTCCCCATCGCGGCGTACGCCGGCCCGAAACTGCGCGCGACCTGCATACCGAAACCGTTGACGAATCCCCGGCTGACGTCGGTGTGGTAGAACTCGTGCGAATAGAGCGGCGCTCCGAAGGAACCCTTGAAGCCCTCGACCGGCTCGTCGAACCACGAATCGCAGAACGCGAACACGTGGTGCATCAGGTACTTGCCGACGATGCCGTTCGAGTTCGCCAGCCCGTCCGGGTGGCCCTTCTGGGCGCTCTGCAGCAGCAGGCGCGGCGACCCGATGCCGTTCGCCGCCAGCACCACGATCTTCGCCCGCACCTCGTGGCGGTCACCGGTGAGACGGTCGATGTAGGTCGCACCCGTCGCCCGGCCGTTCTCGGCGTTGATCGTCTCGACGCGGGCCATCGTGCGCAGGTCGGCCCCGTGCCGGATCGCGTAGGGCCAGTGGGCGTTGGCCGGCGTGGACAGCGAGCCGGTGGGGCTGCCGGAGAGCTCGTTGCCCATCGCCTGGTCGGGCTCGCGGTTCTCGCGCGGCCGGGTGATGATCGCGTTGTCGGACGGCCACCAGTGCCAGCCGAGGTCCCGCGACGCCTTGGCGTACTTCAGGCCCAGCTTGCCGGGCAGCACCTCGGGGTCGCGGACGGCCTGCTTGCGGTCCGGGTACGACGGATCGCCGATGCGCCCGGAGATGCCGTAGATCTCGTCGTTCTCGTCGTAGAACGGCGCGAGGTCCTCGTAGGAGATCGGCCAGTCGATCGTGCCCTCGAGACCGTGCTCGGTGCCCTTCCGGAAGTCGACGGGCTTGTAGCGCGGCCAGTGGCCGGCGTAGTGGACCGTCGAGCCGCCGACGTTGTTCATCATGTACGGCGTCGTCGTGCCGGTGACCGGATAGTCCTCGGGCAGCTGGCGGACGTTGGGGTCGTAGGCCCACCCGCGCTGCTTCTCCAGCTCCCACTCGTCGTGGTAGTGGGGGTGCTCGGTGGGCTTGACCCACGGGCCCTGCTCCAAGCAGACCACCTTCACGCCGTGGCGGGCCAGCTTGAGCGCGATGCCGGCCCCGCCGGGGCCCGCGCCGATGATCAGGACGTCGGTCTCCTCGTGTGCAGCCACGGTCGCCTCACTTCGTCCAGGACAGCTGGGAGAGGTCGACCCGCACGACCTCGTCGGTCTCGAGGTAGGAGCCGTTCTCCTGGGCCTGCGTGAGCAGCTCCTCGTCCCAGGGCTCGGTGGTCTGGAGGTAGCCGTAGGGCAGCGGCGGACCGTGGTAGTCGCGGCCGGCCGGCAGGTTCCGGTTGATCGCCAGCGTGACCACCGGGCGCGAGTAGTAGCCGTAGTAGACGAGCGCGCGCAGCTGCTCGAAGAGCGGGTCCTCGGCCTCCTCGAGCTCGCCGATCGCCGCGGTCCGGTCCGCCGCCGAGCCGTCGACGAAGCCCTGGCCGAGCCGGTCCAGCCCCGCCTTGAGCTCGTCCTCGGTCGCGAACGGGAAGTGCTTGTTCCGGTAGCCGCTCGGGGTCGTGTACCGGCCCACGAACGTCACGAGGTCCAGCTCGCTCGCGGTCGGCCAGGCAGGATGTGGCGGGATGATCGTGTCGGCGACCGCGTTGATCACTTCCGCCTGGAGGTCGCTGAACCGGACCGGTTCCTGGAGCCCGCCGAGGCGTGGACGGCCCGACTCGAAGTAGCCGCCCGCCTCTCCCGGCGTCGCCGTCGTCTCCGGAGCGCCGAACGGGGCCGGCTTCTCTCCGAGTGCGTTGTCCACGGTCTCTTCCCCTCTCCTGTGAAGGTCGGTCTCTGGGTCAGCGCGTGTGCTCGCGCTCGTCCACCACGCGGCGGGACTTGTGCTCGGCGCGCTCGAGGGTGTTGGCGTCGACGGACTCGAAGGTCACGCGCACGCCGAGGAACGACTGCAGGCCCGAGCCGGTCCGCTGCTCGAAGTCGGAGCGCTGCCCCTCGGGCAGGGTGGTCTCGGCGCGGACGATCATCTCGTCCATCGACCCCGTGCGGCGCACGATGATCTGGTGCTCGCCGCCGTAGTCGTCGACGCCGCGCAGGTAGTTGTCGACCTCCGTCGGGTACACGTTCTCGCCGCGGATGTGGATCATGTCGTCGATCCGGCCGTAGACGCCCTGCGGCAGCTTGGGGTACGTGCGCCCGCAGGGGTTGTCCTCCATGACCCAGCGGGTCAGGTCGTTGGAGGCCAGCCGGATCATCGGCTGCGACGTGCGCTCGAGGTGGGTGTAGACCGGCGTGCCCTCGTCGCCGTACGGCACGGTCCGGAACGTCTCGGGGTCGCAGACCTCGTGCCAGACGATGTCCTGCCAGAGCAGCATCCCGTCGGGGGTCCCGGCCGTGGCCGACGCCGACATGAACGGCGTCATCTCGGCCATCGTCCCGCAGTCGATCACCGTGGCGCCGAACGCCTCCTCGATCGCCGAGCGCACCTTGGGCACCGACGCGCCGGGCTCGCCGGAGAAGAACATGACCTTCAGCCCGAACTCGCGCGGGTCGATCTTCTCCTGCTCGGCGACCTCGGCCAGGCGCAGCGCGTAGGACGGCGTCGCGTAGAACGCCGTGGGCTTCAGGCGGGCCAGCCAGTTCACCGCGCGCGACGTCATGCCCTGCGCGCCGGCCCCGAACGGGAGCACCCGGCAGCGCAGCCGCTCCGCGCCGGCCATCGCGCCCCACGAGCCGAGGTAGAGCGAGAACAGGGCCGCGACGAACACGGTGTCGCCGGGCCGCACGCCCATCCCCCAGAGGATGCGGGCGTGGTTGTCGGCGATGACCTCCCAGTCGCGCCGCCCGATGCCGAACGCCGTGGGCTGGCCGGTGGTCCCCGACGTGCCGTGGATGTGGTGCACGTCGGTCGGCTCGATGCACAGGTAGTTGCCGAACGGCGGGTGGTCGGCCTGCGACTCGCGCATCTCGGCCTTCGTCACCACCGGGACCTGCTCGAACGCCTCGAACGACGTGATGTCCGCGGGCTTGCAGTCCACCGCGTCCCACTTGTCCTTGTAGAACGACGAGTTCGCGTACGCGTACTCCATGACCTCGCGCAGCCGCGGAAGGACAGCGGCGTCGCGCTCCTCGGGATCCATGGTCTCGCGCACCGGGAACCAGTACGGCGACTCCGGATCGGGGAGGTAGTCCTGGTCGTAGCGGGTGGGGAACGCCCACTCCTCCATCTGCGTCACTGCGGCACGTCCTTCCGGCGCTCGATCTCGGCGTCGTTCCACGGCGTGAGGGCCTGGTAGTCCGGCACGAAGCCCAGCCCCTTGCCGGAGTCGGGCGAGGGCGCGTCCTGGGTCGTGACCACGTCGACGACGGCCGGGGCGTTCTCCAGCGCCCGCCGGATCGCCGGCACGAGGTCGTCGGCGGTCTCGACGCGCTCGCCGTGCGCCCCGAACGCGCGGGCCATCGCCGCGTAGTCGGAGTCGGCGAGCAGCGTCCCGGCCACCAGGCCGTAGTTCTCGGCCTGGTCGTAGCGCTCGATGTTCCAGGCGCGGTTGTTGGACACGATCACGACGATCCGCGCCCCGTGCCGGACCGCGGTGTCGATCTCGGTCGCGGTGATGCCGAAGGCGCCGTCGCCGGTCACGGCGATCACCGGGCGTTCGGGCCGGGCCAGCGACGCGGCGATCGCGAACGGCGTCGCGACCCCGAGGCAGCCGAACGCCCCGGCGTCGAGGTAGCGGGCGCACCGCGTGATGCCGAGCCGTGCAAAGGACAGCAGGTCCCCGCCGTCAGCGATCATGACGGTCTCGCCGAGGTCGACCGCGTCACCGTCCAGGGCGTCGAGCGCGCCGAAGATGCGGTTCGGGTGGAGGTGGCCGTCGGCGCCGTCCTCGGTGGTGTGCAGCTCCTCGCGGTAGGACTTGGCCCGGTCGGTGTGCTTGGCCTTCAGCTCGTCGCGCCACGTGGTGTCGGGCGTGTGGCCGGCCAGCGCGTCGGCGATCGCCCCGAGCGCGGCCGCCGGCTCGGCGAGGATCTCCACCTCGCCGCGACGATTGTCGATGAGCTCGCTCGCGGTGTCGGCGATCCGCACGACCTTCGCGTGGCGGAACACCGCCGGGGACCCCATGCCCAGCTGGTAGTCCAGCTGCCGGCCGACGGTGACGAGCAGGTCGGTGTCGCGCATGACCGCCGACCGCGCGCTGCCGACCGCGGCCGGGTGGTCGTCCGGCACGAGGCCGCGGCTCTCCTGGGTGTCCAGGTAGGCGGCGCCGGAGGCGTCGAGCAGGCGCACCAGGTCGGTCCCGTCGGTGGTGCGGGCACCCCGGCCGGAGATGATCGCCGGCTTCGCGGCGGCCCGGATGAGGTCGGCGACGGCGGCGACGTCGTCGGGGTGGGGCTGGGGGCGGCGCCGCGGCTTGGCGCGGAGGTGCTCTGGCGTCTGCAGCGCCGGCGGGACGTCGCGGCGCAGCACGTCGGTGGGGATCTCGAGGTAGACCGGGCCGGGCTCGCCGCGGTCGCCCGTCGCCCGGGCCCACGCCTCGTCGAACTCCCGCAGCACCTGGTCGGCGCTGCGCAGCGTGCGGGCGAGCCGGGTGACCGGCGCGAGGATCGCCGTGTGCGGGATGTCCTGCAGCGGCCCCATGTTCGATTGCGGGATCGGTGGGCAGCCGCCGATCACCATGATCGGGATGCGGGACACCGACGCGTTGGCGACGCCGGTCACGGTGTTGGTGACGCCGGGCCCCGCGGTCACCATCGCGACGGCGACCTCGCCGGTCAGCTCGGTGTGGGCGTGCGCCATGTGCACCGCCGACCCCTCGTCGCGGACGTCGACGATCCGGACGCCGGCGCGCGCGAGCTGGTCCCAGATCGGCTGGATGTGTCCGCCCTGGAGCCCGAAGACGCGGTCGACCCCGTGCTCGACGAGGAACCGCGCCACGAGCGTCGCCACGGGCACCGGTCCGCTCGCCGACTCGGTCGCCGGGTTCGCCAGCTGGTCCGCCATGGACCCTCCGTTCGTGACGGCCGACCCGGGCCTGCGCGTGTCGGCGGTCACACCACCGTCCCGGATTCTGAATTCAGAAGTCAAGCCTGGTGTCGTGGTTACCGGCCGCTACCATCCGGGCATCACGGCTCCCGCTCGGCGTGCCAGGATCTTCGGCGCGCCACACGGGAACGGGAGAGGACGTCGATGGCGGAGCTACCCCAGAAGCCCTCGCGGACCGAGCAGGTCTTCGAGGCGATCGTCGACGACATCTGCACCGGCCGGCTCGTGCCCGGCGTCCCCCTGCGCCAGGAACAGCTCGCCGAACGGTTCAACGTGTCCCGCCAGCCGATCCAGCAGGCGCTGCTGCTCCTGCGCAACCAGGGCCTGGTGCGGGAGTTCGGACGGCGGGGCCTCGAGGTGGCCCCGCTCGAGCGCGAGTTCGTGAGCCACCTCTACGAGCTGCGCGGCATCCTCGACGGCCAGGCGGCGCGGCTCGCCGCGGAGCGCCGTGACGAGGAGTGGCTGCGCCATGCGACGAAGGTGGTCGTGGCAGGCCGGCAGGCGTTCTCCGACCGGGCGTTCGCGACGATGGTGCGCAACGACGTCGAGTTCCACCGCGCGGTCGTCGAGGCCTCCGGCAACCCGCTGCTCGCCGAGAGCGCGGGGGTCATGTGGCGCAACGTGCAGCGCGTCATGGGCGAGGTCCTGCTGCAGGGCGGCGGGCCGGCCTGGGTGTGGGAGGACCACGCCGCCATCCTCGACGCCGTCCGCGACCGCGACGGCGACCGCGCCGAGGCGCTGGCCCGCCGCCACGCGGAGCACGGCGAGCAGCTGATCCTGGCGTCGATGCCGGCGCCGGCCGTGGCGGACGAGGTCGTCCCCGAGGCCGAGTGAACGATCAGCCCCGGGTCGCCGCGCGGTGCACGCCGAGCAGGTGGCGGTAGGTCGCGGCGCTCAGCCCGATCATGTTCCGCTCGTCCTCGGTGGTCTCGCGGCGCACCTTTCCCGGCACACCCGCCACCAGCGAGTTCGGCGGGACGACGACGCCCTGGGAGATCACCGCGCCGGCGGCGACGACCGACCCGCGCCCCACGACCGCGCCGTTCATGATCACCGAGCCCATGCCGACGAGGCAGTCGTCCTCGACGGTGCAGCCGTGCACCACCGCGCGGTGCCCGACCGTGACGTTGCTGCCGATCGAGGCCGGGAAGCCGGGGTCGGCGTGCACGACCGTGCCGTCCTGGATGCTCGTGCCCTCCCCCACCGTCACCTCGGCGGTGTCGGCGCGCACGACGGCGGTGTACCAGACGCCGGTGTCGGTCCCGATCGTCACGCGGCCGGCGACGACGGCACCGGGCGCGACCCACGCGCCGTCGGCGATCGTCGGGGTGTGGCCGTCGACGGTGATCAGTTGCACGCCGGCCATCCTGTCAGCCGGCCACCGGGCGGGCGGCGCGGAGGCGCGCGCACCACCGTTCGGCGCCGCCGTCGGTCAGCACGGCCACCTGGTCGACGACGACCCGCAGCCGGGCGGCGTCGTCGGGCGCGGCCTCCCACGCGGGCACGAAGGCCGGGTCGAGGGCCTGCGGGGCCCCCTGGCGGAGGCGCTCGACGAGCTCGGTGACGAGGTCGCGCTGGCGCGCCTGCACGGCGAGCCGCGCCGGGTCGCGCATCACCCAGCGCAGGGCGGCCGCCTTGAGCACGGCGACCTCGGCCCCGATCGGGGCCGGGACCACGAGGTCGGCGCCGTGGCCGGCCGGCACGACGTCCTCGCCGAGGGCGTCGCGCGTCGCGTCCACCGCGGCCGAGACGAAGCGGCCGACGAGCTCGCTGGTCAGGCGCTTGAGGTCGGCGGTGGCCGCGAGCGACCCGTCGTGCGCGCCGTGCGCCGCGGCCGCGCGCACGGCCGGGAACTCCGCGAGCACCCCGGCGGCCTCCTCGAGCTCGCCGCGCGGGGCGGCGGAGAACGCCTCGGCGGCCAGGGCGGCGAGCTCGGCGCGCTCGGCGGGGCGCGCGAGCCAGCGCAGCACGATGCGCCCGGCGAGGATGCCGTCCTCGAGGTCGTGCACCGAGTACGCGACGTCGTCGGCCCAGTCCATGATCTGGGCCTCGACGCAGCGCCGGTCCGGCGGCGCGCCCTCGCGGATCCAGTCGAACACGGCGACGTCGTCGGGGTAGACGCCGAACTTGCGCGTGCCGGGCCGGCGGGTCCACGGGTACTTCAGGCAGGCGTCGAGCACGGCGCGGGTGAGGTTGAGCCCGCGGGAATGCCCGGATCCATCGTCGCTGTCGTCGAGCACCTTCGGCTCGAGCCGCGTGAGGATCCGCAGGGTCTGCGCGTTGCCCTCGAAGCCGCCGCAGTCGGCGGCCAGCTCGTGCAGTGCCCGCTCGCCGTTGTGGCCGAACGGCGGGTGGCCGATGTCGTGGGCCAGGCCGGCGGTGTCGACGACGTCGGGGTCGGCGCCCAGGTCCTCGGCCATCCCCCGCCCGATCTGCGCGACCTCGAGCGAGTGGGTGAGCCGGTTGCGCGGCACGCCGGTGACCTCGGCGTCCTCGTCCGGGCCGACGACCTGGGTCTTGCCCGCGAGGCGGCGCAGGGCCGCGGAGTGCAGGACGCGGCCGCGGTCACGGGCGAACGGCGAGCGCCGGTCCCGCCCGGGCTTGGGCGCCTCGTCGAACAACCGCGCGGCGCGGTGCCCCGGCGTCGTCATCCCAGGCCGGGGTCCGAGAAGTCGGACGACCCGTGGGTCAGGTGGTAGTAGATCAACGCGCCGGTCTCCCGGACGATGTAGCGGAACTGCGTCTCGCGGGTCTGCACCACCGGTCCGCGCTTGGTGGGCGACGTCGTGGCCTCGAGCCCGACGTCGTCGGCCATGGTGCGCGAGCGCAGCGAGTGCCACGGGTCGCTGACCAGCACCGCGGACTCCCAGCCCCGCTGCTCGGCGACGTCCGCGACGGCCTCGAAGCTCTCGAAGGTGTCGCGGCCCTCGTCGACCGGCAGCAGCGCCTGGCCGGGCACGCCGTTCTCGACGAGCCACTGCTCGCCGGCCTGCGCCTCGGTGAACGCGTCGCCCGCGGCCGCCCCGCCGACCGTGACGATCCGCGGTGCGACGCCCTCCTCGTAGAGCTCGAGGGCGTGCTGCAGGCGCGCCCGGAACACCGGCGAGGGCCGCCCGTCGTACTGCGCGGCGCCCAGCACGACGATCATGTCGACGGGCTGTCGCTCGTCGACCCGGCCCAGCTGCCAGACGCGGATCGCGGTGCCGGCGACGAGGAGGACGGCGACCACGACCGCGCCGACGACCACCCGCGGAGCCCAGCGCAGGGCGCTGCGGGCGGTGCTCGGCGGCGGGGGTGCAGGACGGGGACCGGCGGGGGCGGGACTCATGCGCCGATCGGCCCGGCCGCCCGGCCCAGCGCCGACGGGTCGCGCCCGCTGCGGGCGGCGAGGACCTCGGCGACGATCGACACCGCCGTCTCGGCGGGCGTCCGCGCGCCCAGGTCGAGCCCGACGGGCCCGTGGATGCGGCCGAGCTCGGCCTCGGTGACGCCGGCGGCGAGCAGGCGCTCGCGCCGCGCCGCCTGGGTGCGCCGCGAGCCGAGCGCGCCGAGGAACCCGCGGCCCGGCCCGGATCCGTGACCGAGGCCCGTGCGCAGCACCGCGTCGAAGGCCGGGTCGTGGTCGAGCAGGACGAGCACGTCGGCGTCGGTGAACGCGGCGACCGCGGCGTCGGCCTCGGCGACGGTGTCGGCGCGCCCCGCGGCCCACCCGAGCAGCCCGGCCTGCGCGGCCAGGGCGTCTGCGATCGCGCCGGGGCCGACGACGATCATGGTCGGGACCGGTACCCACAGGTCGACGAGCACGTCGGCGCCGGCCTCGAGGGTGACGCGCTCGGTGACGGTCGCGCCGCGGCGCAGCAGGCCACGGACGTGCGCGGCGGCCGCGGCATCGATCGCCGCGAAGCCCAGCGAGCCCTCGACGGCGTCGAGCTCCTCGCCGGTGATGGCCAGCGACGCCGACCCGTCGGCGCGCGACACCAGCGCGGCCGGCACCCCGGCGGCGAACGCCGCCGCGAGGGCGCGGGGCGCGGTGGCGTCGAGGGGGTGGGCGAGCAGCGTCGCGCCGCCGGCGCAGGCGAGGCCGGCGGCGACGGCGGCGTCCTCGCCGACGTGCGCCTCGACCACGGCCGGCCGCGTGCGGGCCTGCGTCGCCAGCGTCGTGACCCGGTCGTCCAGCGCGCCGCGCAACAGCACCCCGCCCAGCGTGCCGTCGGCCCCGGCGACCATCAGCTGGCCGGGCTCGACGGTGCCGAAACCGTGCCGGTCGAGCACGCGGACCACGGCCCGCGCCTCGTCGCCCCGCGCCAGGACCCCGGCCACCTCGCTCAGGTCGCTCACGCCGTCCAGGGTAGGCGAGCCCGCACTCCTCCCCCGCCCGCCGGGCCGGGGTCGACGGCCCGGGACGAACGAACGACGCTCTCGCTGCCTCGGAAGCAGCGAGAGCGCCGTTCGTTCCCCGACGGAGTCGGCGTACGGGCGAGCGTCAGCAGCCGATCAGGCGGGCGGCGAGGTAGGACTCGAGCTGGTCGAGCGCCACCCGCTCCTGGGTCATCGCGTCGCGGTGGCGAACGGTGGCGGCCTGGTCGTTCAGGGAGTCGAAGTCGACCGTCACGCAGAACGGCGTCCCGATCTCGTCCTGACGCCGGTACCGGCGGCCGATGGCGCCGGCGTCGTCGAACTCGACGTTCCAGTGCCGGCGCAGCGTGGCCGCGAGGTCGCGGGCCACCGGCGAGAGGTCGGCGTTGCGCGACAACGGCAGCACGGCGGCCTTGACCGGCGCGAGGCGCGGGTCGAGGCGCAGGACCGTGCGCTTGTCGACGCCGCCCTTGGCGTTGGGCGCCTCGTCCTCGGTGTAGGCGTCGAGCAGGAACGTCATCATCGAGCGGCCCACGCCGGCGGCGGGCTCGATGACGTAGGGCCGGTAGCGGGAGTCGGTGGCCTGGTCGTAGTACGACAGGTCGACCCCGGAGTGGTTCGAGTGCGTCGTGAGGTCGAAGTCCGTGCGGTTCGCGATGCCCTCGAGCTCGCCCCACTGCTGGCCGGCGTTGAAGTCGAACCGGTACTCGATGTCGACGGTGCGCTTCGAGTAGTGGGAGAGCTTCTCCTTCGGGTGCTCGTAGTGCCGCAGGTTCTCCGGGTCGATGCCGAGGTCGGTGTACCAGCGGGTGCGCTCGTCGATCCAGTACTGGTGCCACTGCTCGTCGGAGCCGGGCTCGACGAAGAACTCCATCTCCATCTGCTCGAACTCGCGCGTGCGGAAGATGAAGTTGCCGGGCGTGATCTCGTTGCGGAAGCTCTTGCCCATCTGCCCGATGCCGAAGGGCGGCTTCTTGCGCGCGGCCGACATGACGTTGGCGAAGTTCACGAAGATGCCCTGCGCGGTCTCGGGCCGCAGGTAGTGCAGGCCCTCCTCGGACTCCACGGGGCCGAGGTAGGTCTTGAGCATCATGTTGAACTCGCGCGGCGGGGTGTACTGGCCGCGGGTGCCGCAGTTGGGGCACGGCACGTTCGACAGGTCGTAGTGGACGTGGCCCTCGGCGTCGGTCGACTCCAGCGACGGGCCGCCGGTGCGCTCGGCGAAGTCCTCGGCGAGCTGGTCGGCGCGGAACCGCCGGTGGCACGCCGTGCACTCGACGAGCGGGTCGGTGAACACATCCACGTGGCCCGACGCGACCCAGACCTGGCGCGGCAGGATGACGCTCGAGTCGAGCCCGACGACGTCCTCGCGGCCGTTGACGACGGCCTTCCACCACTGGCGCTTGAGGTTCTCTTTGAGCTCGACGCCCAGGGGGCCGTAGTCCCACGCCGACCGCGTCCCGCCGTAGATCTCACCGGAGGGGAAGACGAAGCCGCGGCGCTTGCACAGGTTGACCACGGTCTCGATGCGGGCGCTGCCGGTGGGGGTGGGCACGGTGGGAGCTCCGGGGAATCGCAGGTGCTCGCCTGGCTGGCGGGTGCATCCAGGGTAGCGATCGGCCGTTCAGCGGTCGGTGAGCAGGCTCGGCTGCTCGGTGAGGCCGTCCGGCCCGGCGGTGATCGCGCGCTCGTGCGCCGCGGGCTCGTCGGTCAGCGCCTCGGACAGGAACGGCACGACGTGCTCGCGGACGTCGAAGGGCTGCAGCGCCCGGCGGTAGGCGGTGACCGTCGCGAAGCGGGCGACGAGCACCCAGCGACCGGGCTCCTCGATGGCCCGCCCGAGGTCGACGCCCTCGCAGCCGGGCTGCGCGGCGAGCAGGCCGACGGCCCGGCGCGCGCGGGCCAGGAACCCGGCCGGGTCGTCCGCGTCGTCCGGCGCGAACCGGCAGACCAGCAGCACGCGGCCCTCCTCCCGTCCCCACCGATCGACAACGGATGCCATTATCGGAAGGGAGGACACCGTCGAGGTCACCGGGGAGGCTGCCGTGAGCGGACGCGTGCCGGGGCGCCCCGGGCGCCGGGGTCGGATGATCGCCGGCGACGGCCCGCTGGCCCGGGTGCCGGTGCCCGCCGTCTTCGCGGTCGTGGTGATCGTCTTCGCCGCCGGGGTGCTGATCGGCGGGGTGGTCGGCGCGGTGCTGCTCGGGCTGCTGGCGCTCGGGGTCGCGGGCCTGCTGGCGGCGACCTGGCCGGTGCTGGGTGCGGGCGAGCGCGCGGTGCGCGTGCTGGTGCTCGCGGTGCTCGTGGCCATCGCGATCGGGCTGGTGGTCCGGTGAGCGCGCCCGGGGTGCCCGTCACGCACGCCGAGGAGGAGCCGGACGTGCCGGCCCCGCCGGCCCCGGACCCGGCGGCCCTCGTCGCGGCCGGCGACCTGCTGCGCGCGCTCGCCGCGCCCGTGCGGATCGCGATCGTCCTGCAGCTGCGCGCCTCGCCGCGTTGCGTCCACGAGCTGGTCGACGCCCTCGGCGTCACCCAGCCGCTGATCAGCCAGCACCTGCGCGTGCTCAAGGCCGCGGGGGTGGTACGCGGCGACCGCCGGGGCCGCGAGGTGGTCTACCGCCTTGTCGACGACCACCTGGCCCACATCGTCGTCGACGCCGTCGAGCACGCGGAGGAGGAGTCGTGACTACGCCCCGCTCCGCGTCGGTGCCGGGGCTGCGCGCCACCCGCCAGCGGGCCGCGATCGCCGGCCTGCTCGACGAGCTCGACGACTTCCGCTCGGCCCAGGAGATCCACGAGGAGCTCCGGCGCCGCGGCGAGGGCATCGGGCTGACCACCGTGTACCGCACGCTGCAGGCCCTCGCCGACGCCGACGAGATCGACGTCCTGCGCACCGGCACCGGCGAGGCGTCCTACCGGCGGTGCTCCGAGCACCACCACCACCACCTCGTCTGCCGGGTGTGCGGCAAGACCGTCGAGGTCGAGGGCCCGGCCGTCGAGCACTGGGCCGACCGCGTCGCCGCCCAGCACGGCTTCGCCGAGATCTCCCACACCGTGGAGATCCTCGGCGTCTGCGCCGGCTGCCGCGCTTGACGGCGCCGGTGACCCCCGCCACGCCGAACGCGGCGGGGGCCCGGCTCCCGTCTACTCCCGCTCGGCGCTCGGCCGCCCGGCGTGCTGGGCCCGGGCGCCCGGGCCGGTGTCGACGACCTCGGTGCCAGCCGGGTCGTCGTCGCGCGGCACCGTCGGGGACGCGTCGCCCTCGGTCTCGGCGAACGGGTCCTGGACGCCGCGCACGTCGGCGTAGGTGGGCCCGGACTCCTCGCCGTCCCGCCGCGGGCTCGAGGCCGGGAAGGCCTGGACGCGCAGGTAGAAGTCGTCGCCGTGGCGGTCGGTGCCGTAGTCGACGGCCTGCTCCATGACCTCGAGGCCCTTGGACTCGCGCAGGACCACGGGGTCGTGGTTGAGGTCGCGCATGAAGGCGACGCACAGCAGCACCATGATCACCACGAACGGCGCGGCCACGAGGATCGTGAGGCTCTGCAGGCCCGAGAGCGCGTCCTCGCCGCCGACGAGCAGCATGATGATCGCGACGGCGCCCATCACCGAGCCCCAGAAGATCACGATCCACCGCGACGGCTCGTCGGTGCCGCGCTGCGAGAGCGTGCCGGTGACGATCGACGCGGCGTCCGCGCCGGACACGAAGAAGATCGCGACCAGGACCATCACCAGCAGCCCGGTGAACGTCGCCCACGGGTAGGCCTGCAGCACGGCGAAGAGCTGCTGCTCGGTGCCCGCCGCCGCCGGATCCAGCCCCGCCTGCTGCTGGCTGATCGCCGTGCCGCCGAAGATCGCGAACCAGACGAGGCTCACGAGGCTCGGCACGAGGATGACGCCGCCGACGAACTGGCGGATGGTGCGGCCCCGGCTGATCTTGGCGAGGAACATGCCGACGAAGGGCGTCCACGAGATCCACCAGGCCCAGTAGAAGACGGTCCACGAGCTCAGCCAGTCGAGCATCGCGGTGCCGCCGGTGGCCTCGGTGCGCCCGACCATCTCGGCGAAGTCGCCGAAGTAGGCGCCCACCGCGGTGGGCAGCAGGTCGAGGATGATCACTGTCGGGCCCACGACGAACACGAACAGCGCCAGCACGCCGGCCAGCACCATGTTGATGTTCGACAGCCACTGGATGCCCTTGGCCACGCCCGAGACCGCCGAGAGCACGAACGCCGCGGTGAGCACGACGATCAGCGGCACGAGGACCTCGTTGCCGGCACCCGGCCAGAACCCCGTCGCCTCGAGACCGCCGCCGATCTGCAGCGCCCCGAGGCCCAGGGACGCGGCCGAGCCGAAGATGGTCGCGAAGATCGCGATGATGTCGATGACGCGGCCGATCGCCCCGTTGGCCGCCCGCTCGCCGATGAGCGGGATGAACGCCGAGCTGATCAGCTGGCGGCGGCCCTTGCGGAACGTCGAGTAGGCGATGGCCAGGCCGACCACGGCGTAGATCGCCCACGGGTGGAGCGTCCAGTGGAACAGCGACGTGGCCATCGCCGTGCGCAGGGCCTCCACCTGGTCTCCCGGCGGGACCGACCCGGGCGGCGGTTCGGTGTAGAACGACAGCGGCTCGGCGACGCCGTAGAACATCAGCCCGATGCCCATGCCGGCGCTGAACATCATCGCGATCCACGAGACCGTGCGGAACTCCGGCTGCTCGTCGTCGCGCCCGAGCCGGATGCGGCCGAAGCGGCTGAAGGCGAGCCACAGCGCGAACGCCACGAACCCGGTGGCGGCGAGGATGAAGCCCCAGCCGCCCCCGCGGATGACGCCGCTGAGCATCGCGCTGGACGCCGAGCTGAGGCTCTCGGTGCCGATGACGCCCCAGGCCACGAACACGACGGCGAGCCCCGCGCCGACCCCGAAGACGACCCGGTCGGTCCCCTGCTTGCGGTCCGCCGCGCAGTCGGGCTCGGCGCCCGCCTCCTCCGGCGGTGACGAGAGATCCTGTGTCATCACGCGTCGCGTCTCCCTGCCGGAACCCGGCCGGGGACGCCCCTCCTCTCCGGATGGACGACGGCGACGGGAGTCTACGGGGTGTATGCCCGGTTTCGTCCCGCTTTCGGCCGTTTCGTGACGCTGGTGATCAGCCGGCGTCGACCAGGTCCGCCCGGACCCGCGACGCCGTCGACACCACGAGCATGAGCAGCGTGCCCAGCGGCCCGATCGTCAGGCCCTCGGCCGGGAAGGCGTAGCGCAGCGTCACGTCCCAGCCGCCCTCGGCCTCGACGGCCCCGAGCGTCCCGAACAGCCCCTGCCCGGCGCGCTCGGCGACGCGCCGCGGGGTCTCGGCGTCGGTGAGGTCCCACGCGACGACGCAGGTCAGCGACAGCACGGCGAGGCCCTCGACGAGCTCCACGCCCTGGATCGCGCAGGGCACGCCGTCGTGGTGGAACGACAGGGCGCCGTCGTCGTCGACGTGCACGTCGACGAACTGCTCCATCGCCTCGCGGGCGGTGATCAGCAGGCTCGCGGTGGTGGCGGCCTCACGGCTCACGACGTACCGGTCCCTTCGGCTCCTGATCCGGTGCTGTCCAGCGCGCCGCCGTACCGGCGGTCCCGGCGGGCGTAGATCTCGATCGCCTCCCAGAGATGGCGGCGGTCGAAGTCGGGGAAGAGCGTGTCGAGGAAGACCATCTCGGCGTAGGCCGACTGCCACAACAGGAAGTTCGACGTCCGCTGCTCCCCGGAGCTGCGCAGGAAGAGGTCGACGTCGGGCATGTCGGGCTCGTCGAGGTGGCGCGCGAGGGCCTTCTCGTCGATGCGCTCGGGGTCGATCTCGCCGCGGGCGGCCCGGCGGGCGAGCTCGCGGGCGGCTCCGACGATCTCCGCGCGCCCGCCGTAGTTGACGCACATGGTCAGCGTGACGACGTCGTTGTCGCGGGTGAGCTCCTCGGCGATCTCGAGCTCCTTGATGACGCTGCGCCACAGCCGCGGCCGCTGCCCCGACCAGCGCACCCGCACGCCCATCGCGTGCATCTCGTCGCGGCGACGGCGGATGACGTCGCGGTTGAAGCCGAGCAGGAAGCGCACCTCGTCGGGGCTGCGCCGCCAGTTCTCGGTCGAGAAGGCGTACGCGGAGATCCACTTGACGCCGATGTCGATGCAGCCGCGCACGACGTCGAGGAGCTGCGCCTCGCCGTGACGGTGGCCCTCGATGCGCGGCAGGCCACGCTGGTTCGCCCAGCGCCCGTTGCCGTCCATCACCAGCGCGACGTGGTTCGGCACCAGCTCCGGCGGGATCGGCGGCGGGGTGGCCCCGCTCGGGTGCGGGGTCGGGGTCATGATCGTCGGGTCGCCGGGTCCGCGCAGGCGACGGCCGTCGGTGCGTCCGCGCTCGGGGCGCCGGCGGGGGCTCACAGGGCGACTCCGGGGGCGGTCGGTGCTGAGCGAGGGGCACCGTCGCTCAGATCGTTCCGGCGAAGGGCGCCCTCCGCCGACTCTTCCGAGCGAAGGAGCCCCTCGCTCGGATCGTCCTCGTCGTCGACCTCCACACCGCCCGCGAGGTCGACGCGCGGGATGCCGCCGCGGCGATCGACCAGCGGCAGCGACCGCAGCGTGCGCTCGAGGTGCCACTGGAGGTGGGCGGCCACGAGGCCCGCGGAGTCGCGGCGCGCGGCGGTGTCGGTGCCCTCGGCGGTGCCCCAGTCGCCGTCGCGCAGGGCCTCGAGCAGCCGCCACGTCGGCTCCGAGGGCACGACGGCGCCCGACGGCCGACAGCCCTCGCACACCGCGCCGCCGGCGGGCACCGAGAAGCGCCGGTGGTACGGCGCGCCCTCGGTGCCGCAGCGGGCGCACTCGGTGATCGCCGGCGCCCAGCCCGCGATGACCATGGCGCGCAGCAGGAAGGCGTCGAGCACGAGGTAGGGGTCGCGGACGCCGCCGGCCAGCCCGCGCAGGGCCCCGACCAGCAGCAGGAACAGCTCGCGGGCCGGCTCGCCCTCCTCGGAGGTGAGCCTGTCGGCGGTCTCGAGCAGGGCGCAGCCGGCGGTGTAGCGCGGGTAGTCGCCGGTCAGGCCGCCGCCGAAGGCGTCGAGCGTCTGCACCTGGGTGACGATGTCGAGGCTGCGGCCGGTGTGCAGCTGCAGGTCGACGTGCCCGAACGGCTCGAGCCGAGCCCCGAACCGCGAGCTCGTCCGCCGCACGCCCTTGGCCACCGCGCGCACCTTGCCGTGCCGCTGTGTCAGGAACGTGACGATCCGGTCGGCCTCACCGAGCTTCTGCAGCCGCAGCACCACCCCGGTGTCGCGATAGAAGCCCACCGCGTCATCGTCCCACCCCGGACCGACGGACGGTGGCCCGCGGTGGCCCTCCCGGGGGACGATCCGCCCCATGAGCGACATCGAGCGGCGGATCGTCGCGGCCCTGGCCGACCCGTCCAGCGAGCCGCCCGAGGGCCTGTTCGCGCCGGGTGCGATCACCTGGCACTCCTTCGACGAGGTCGAGGCCCCGACCGTGCCGGACACGTTCGCCACCCTGCGCGCCATCCGGGCCGTGGTCCCCGATTTCACGATGACCGACGTGCGTGCCGGCGACGGCTACGCGCAGTACGTCGTCACCGGGACGCTGCCCGACGGGTCGACGCTGCGGGCGGCCGCGGCGGCGGTGCTGCACGTCGAGGACGGGCGGTGCACCCGGATCGAGGAGTACGTCGACACGGGCCAGCTGGCGCCGCTCTTCGCCGCGTTGGCGTAGAGCGACCTCGGCGTGTCGCTCAGCGAGGATGTGGCGATCCTGGCGTGAGACGCCAGCAATGCCGCGTTGCTCGAAAGTCCTAGAAGCCGAGGCGGCGGAGCTGGCGGGGGTCGCGCTGCCAGTCCTTGGCGACCTTGACGAACAGGTCCAGGTGGACCTTCTCGCCCAGCAGCGCCTCTATCTGGCGGCGGGCCTCGGTGCCCACGTGCTTGAGCCGCGAGCCGCCCTTGCCGATCACGATCGACTTCTGGCTGTCCCGCTCGACGAAGATCTCGGCCCGGATGGTGAGCACCTTGCCCGGCGTCATCTCCTCGACGACGACGGCCAGGGAGTGCGGGAGCTCGTCGCGGACGCCCTCGAGCGCGGCCTCGCGGACGAACTCGGCGATCAGCGTCTCCTCCGGCTCGTCGGAGAGGTCACCCTCCGGGTAGAGCGGCGGCCCGGGCGGCATCTGCGCGAGCAGCAGGTCGGCGAGCAGCGCGACCTGGTGCCCGGACTCCGCCGACACGGGGACGATCTCGGTGACGTCGGCCAGCTCCTGGAGCGCGAGCAGGCGCTCGGCGATGACCTCGGGGCGCACCAGGTCGGTCTTGGTGAGGATGCCGATCAGCGGCGTCTTCCCGGTGATCTTCGCGAGCTCGCCGGCGATGAACCGGTCGCCCGGCCCGATCGCCTGGTCGGCCGGCGCGCAGAACCCGATGACGTCGACCTCGGCCCACGTCGTGCGCACGACGTCGTTGAGCCGCTCCCCCAGCAAGGTGCGCGGCCGGTGCAGGCCCGGGGTGTCGACGAGGACGAGCTGCCCGTCCTCGCGGTGCACCACGCCGCGGATGGCGTGCCGGGTGGTCTGCGGGCGCGACGACGTGATCGCGACCTTCTGGCCGACCAGCGCGTTGGTCAGCGTCGACTTGCCGACGTTGGGGCGCCCGACGAAGCAGGCGAAGCCCGACCTGAACTCAGGCGGCGTCGACACTCTTGCCCTCCAGCCGCGCCACGATCTCCCGACCGATGGGCAGAGCCGCCGTGGCCGCCGGCGACGGCGCGTTGAGCACGTGCAGCACGGCCGGCCCGTCGTCGGGGGCACCGTCCTGGACGAACAGGAAGTCGTCGACCAGCGAGCCATCCGGCCGGATCGCCTGCGCCCGCACCCCGGCGCGGCGGGCGACGTCGTGGGGCGGCTGCAGATCGGCCGCGGTGACGCCGGGCAGCATCCGGGCCACCGCGCGCGCCATCGCCGCCCGCGACAGCGACCGGTACATCTCGCCCAGCCCGTAGCGCCACTGCTGGCCGGCGAGCCGGGCGAAGCCCGGGTCGGTGAGCGTGCCGGCGAGCTCGCGGACCCGCAGCGTCCGCCAGTCGTACCCCTCGCGGGCCAGCGCGAGGACGGCGTTCGGGCCGACGTGTACCGAGCCGTCGACCCCGCGCGTGGCGTGCACGCCGAGGAACGGGAAGGCCGGGTCGGGCACGGGGTAGACCAGGCCGCGCACGGACTCGCCGATCGGGCCGACGAGGTCGGAGTACTCGCCGCGGAACGGCACGATGCGCACGCCCGGGTCGAAGCCCGAGGCCCGGGCGATCTCGTCGGAGCGCAGGCCCGCGCAGACCACGACCTGGCCGGCGAGCAGGTCGCCGCGGTCGGTGTGGACCACGACGTCGCGCCGGCGGCGGGTCACCGAGCGCACCGCGCGCCCCGTGTGCAGCACGGCGCCGCGCTCGACGGCGAGGTCGGCGAGGCGCTGGGTGATGGCGCCGTAGTCGCAGATCCCGGTCGAGGGCACCCGCAGCCCGGCGAGGGCGGCGACGGCGGGCTCGCGGTCGCGCACGCCGGCCTCGTCGAGCTCGTGCACCTCGACGCCGTTGGCGCGCCCGCGGCGCACGAGCTCGGCCATCCGCGGGAGCTCGGCCTCCTCGGTGGCGACGACGACCTTGCCGCACTCCTGGTAGGGCAGCTCCTGCTCCGCGCAGAACGCCTTGGTCTCCGCGCAGCCGGCGACCGCGAGGCGGGCCTTGAGCGAGCCGGGCGCGTAGTACAGCCCGGAGTGGATGACGTTGGAGTTGCGGCCGGTCTGGTGCCGGCCGGGCGTGTGCTCACGCTCGACGAGGGCCACCGACGTGTGCCCGGCCGCGAGGAGCTCGTGCAGCACGGCGAAGCCGACGATGCCCCCGCCGACCACGACGACGTCGTGCCCCGGGCTCGGGGCGACGGGACGGGTGCCGGGGTCAGCCACGGTCGTCCTTCCGCTCGCGGGCACCGGTCTGGGCGAGGTCGCCCCGGTCGCCGGTGTGGTCGTTGCGCCCGGCATCGTCGCCGGTGGGCTCGTCGGTGCGCTGCGCGGGGGTCCCGTCGCCGCCCTCGTCGTCGTCGGACGGCGGCCGCCACACCAGCAGGCTCGCGATGCGCATCCGCCCCCGCGCGTCCTCGCCGCCCTCCGCGCGCAGCCGCAGGCCCGCGATCTCGGCCTCGGCGCCGGGCAGGGGTACGCGGCCGAGACGCTGCGCGAGCAGCCCGCCGACGGTGTCGACGTCCTCGACGTCGAACTCCACGCCCGCGGCCTGCTCCAGGTCCTCCACCGGCAGGCGGGCCGCGACCCGCCAGGAGTCGCCGTCGAGGTGCTCGAGCGGGCGGTGCTCGGCGGCGTCGTACTCGTCGGTGATCTCCCCGACGATCTCCTCGAGGAGGTCCTCGATGGTGACCAGTCCGGCCGTGCCGCCGTACTCGTCGACCACCAGCGCCATGTGGTTGCGCTCGCGCTGCATGTCGCGCAGCAGCCCGTCCGCACGCCGCGAGTCGGGCACGTAGTTGGCCGGGCGCATGACCTCCTCGACCGCGCCGGCGCGGTCGGCGGGGGCCTGACCCGATGGTCCAGCTCCGCTCCGCTGCGTGTCCCCCTGCTCCACCGTCCGGCGCACCAGGTCCTTGAGGTAGACGACGCCCACCAGGTCGTCGACGTTCTCGCCGATCACCGGGATGCGCGAGTAGCCGCTGCGCAGGGCCAGGGCGAGCGCCTGGCGCACCGACTTCTCCCGCTCGATCCACACCATCTCGGTGCGCGGCACCATCACCTCGCGCACGCGGGTGTCGCCGAGGTCGAACACCGACTGGATCATGGCGCGCTCGTCGTCGTCGACCAGCCCACCGCGCTCGGCCATGTCGACCAGCTCGCGCAGCTCGACCTCCGAGGAGAACGGGCCCTCGCGGAAGCCGCGGCCGGGGGTGATGGCGTTGCCGATGACGATGAGCAGGCTGGCCAGCGGGCCCAGCAGGCGGGCGAGCAGGCGCACCGGCGTCGCCACCGCCAGCGCGATGCCGTAGGCGTGCTGGCGGCCCAGGGTGCGGGGCCCGACGCCGATGAGCACGTAGGACACGAGCACGACGACCAGGCCGGCCACCAGCAGCGCCAGGCCGTCGGACGGGATGAGGGCGAGCGCCACGTAGGCGCCCAGCACCGCGGCCGCGGCCTCGCAGCCCAGGCGCAGCAGCGTGAGCAGGTTGAGGTGCCGCGGCCGGTCGGCGACGACGGCGGCCAGCGCCCGGGCCCCCGTGGCGCCCTCGCGCACCAGCCCGTCGACCCGCGCCCGCGACACCGTCGACAGGGCCGCGTCGGCCGCCGCGAACACGCCGGCGAGCGGCACCAGCAGGATCGCGGCGACGAGCTGGCCGACCAGCCCGGAGGTCACCGCGAGGCGCTCCCGGAGTCGTCCCCGAGCCCGACGGTGCCGAGCAGGCGGTCGTCCTTGGCCCGCTCGCGCGCGGTGCGGGCCGCGGCCGCCGCGCGCTCGCGGGCGGTGCGCTCGGCCTCGGCGCGCGCGGTGCGCCAGTCGGCCAGCAGCTCGGCCTGCAGGCCGAACATCTGGCGCTCCTCGTCGGGCTCGGCGTGGTCGTACCCCAGCAGGTGCAGGACGCCGTGGACGGTCAGCAGGTGCAGCTCGTCGTCGAGGGTGTGTCCCGCGGCGGCGGCCTGGTCGGCGGCGAAGGCGGGGCAGAGCACGATGTCGCCGAGCAGCGCCGGACCCGAGGACGGCGCGTCGGGCCGGCGCGCGGAGTCGTACTCGTCCATCGGGAACGACATGACGTCGGTGGGCCCGGGCTCGTCGAGCCAGCGCTCGTGCAGCTCGGCCATGGGCTCGAGCTCCACCAGCATGATCGACAGCTCCGCGAGCGGGCTGACGCCCATGCGGTCCAGCGCGTAGCGGGCGACCTCGACGATCGGGCCCTCGGCCACGTCGACGCCGGACTCGTTGGCGATCTCGATGCTCATGTCGGTGTCCTGCTCCGCATCGGGGTCCGTCATCGGCCCCGGCGCTCGCGGTTGCGCGGACCCACCGGCGGCCCGGTGCGCGGGGCGCTGGTCACCGCCTGGGGCCGCCGCTGCTGGGCGTCGTCGTAGCGGCTGTAGGCGTCGACGATGTCCGCGACGAGCCGGTGCCGCACGACGTCGTGCGAGGTCAGCTCGGAGAACACGACGTCATCGACCCCGTCGAGGATGTCACGGACGATCCGGAGCCCCGACGTCGAGCCGCCCGGGAGGTCGACCTGGGTGACGTCGCCGGTGATCACCATCTTCGAGTTGAAGCCCAACCTCGTCAGGAACATCTTCATCTGTTCCGGCGTCGTGTTCTGGGCCTCGTCGAGGATGATGAAGGCGTCGTTCAGGGTGTTGTGGGTGACGAGGTAGTCCTCCGTCACGTAGAGCGAGTCCTCCGCCGCGACGGAGATGCAGACGCACTCGGCGTGCCCGGCGGGCAGGATGCTGTCGATGTAGCGACGCGGCCGTCCACCGCCGGTCGCCTCGTACGCCTCTCGCTTCCGCGTCAGGCGGAACGGTGCGATCTCGGCCGGGAGCCGGACGTCGACGACGTAGGCGTCGGAGCGGTAGTGGACGGGTCGGCCGGCGGCCAAGCCCGGACGACGGCCCTCGGCCGGCCGGACCCGGCTGTAGGCGACGCCGCCGAGCGACCGGACGAGGCTGATGACGTCGTCCCGCAGCCGCGGTGAACACGTGGAGTACTGCACCCGGCAGGTACGGCCGTCCTGGGTCACCGGGCCGCCGTCGGTGTCGAGGAGTCCCTGCAGCAGCCCGATCCGGGTGTCGACGTCGTTCTGGAGATAGGCCTCGGGCACGAACTTGGTCGACGAGTTCGTGCCGGCCAGGCCCAGCTCGCGGAGGACGGCGGTCACCGGGTTGGCCGTGATGACTCCACCGCGCCCGCCGCCGCCGGCGCGCTTGAGCACGTAGTCCAAGCCGGACTTGTGCGTCACGTCGGCCTCGGGCAGGGCGGCGTCCAGCGCCGCGGCCAGCTCCGGGTCCTTCGTCGAGAAGCTCGGCGTGGTCGCCGTCGTGAGGCACCCGTCGCCCAGGAGGAGGCCCAGGGCGTACGGGTCCATGGGGACGTCCTGCCGCGGCATCGCGACCGGCGACACCAGCGGCAGCTCGTACCGGTGGGCGTGCGACCAGAAGACGTTCCCGATCATGTCCTGCGTCTGCAGGACCCGACCCGCCTTGCCGTGGCGACGGTCGTCGGGCGTCGTCACGAACCACAGGTGCTCGCCGCACGCGAGGGTGGAGGCGCCGTCCTGCGCCGTGACGCGATAGACCTGCTTCCGGCCCTGCGGGTAGACGCCGAGGACCGGCGTCGGGGCGCCGTCGCGCCCGATGACCATGTCACCGACGGCGAGCTCACCGATCGGGCGGAACCCGTCGGGCGTCAGGACCGGCGTGTCCACCGGCTGCGCTCGCCCACGCATGTAGGCCAGCGGGGCGATCTCGATGGTCCCGGCGGCCATGAGCTTCGGCACCGACTCGGCGTCGAGCATGTCGTGCAGCGCGTCGTAGAGCGGGCGCAGGTACGGGTCGATCTTCTCCGACAGCGTGCCGGGCAGGAACCCGAGCCGCTCCCCCGCCTCGACGGCCGGCCGGGTCAGGATGATGCGGTTGACCTGCTTGGCCTGCAGCGCCTGCACGGCCTTCGCCATCGCGAGGTAGGTCTTGCCCGTGCCCGCGGGCCCGATCCCGAAGACGATCGTGTTGACGTCGATGGCGTCCACGTAGCGCTTCTGGTTCAGCGTCTTGGGCCGGACGGTGCGCCCGCGGCGCGAGACGATGTCGAGGCTGAGCACCTCGGCCGGCGACGGGGAGGACCCGCCCTCTCCGTCGGTGTCGTCCTCGCCGAGCATGCGCACCGAGCGGCGCACGGCGTCGGGGTCGATCTGCTGCCCGCGGCTGGCCAGCACGACCAGCTCGGCGAACACCCGCTCGGCGAACGCGACGTCCGCGGGCTCGCCGGTCAGGGTCAGCTCGTTGCCGCGGACGTGGACGTCGGCGGCCAGGAGTCCTTCGGCCTCGCGCAGGTTCTCGTCGCGCTTGCCGAGGAGGGCCAGGAGCGCGGCCTCGGGCACCACGATCCGGGAGGTTGCGTCACCGGTCACGTGCTGAACTGTCCTGCTTCCTCGCCGTCCGTGATCCTTTGCTCCATTCTAGCGCCCCGGCCGACGTCGCCGCGGTGCCGTTCACAGCATCCCCTCGACCGCGGCGCGCACCGTCGCCCACGCCGGGTGCGCCGGGTCGATCACCGCGAAGTGGTCCGCACCCGGCACGACCTGCAGCTGCGCGTCCCCGCGGGCCGCCCGGGCGGCGGCCACGTAGCGCTGCGACTGGTCCAGCGGGACGACGGTGTCGGCGTCCCCGTGGACGCACACGACCGGCGCGGGGGCGGGGACGAGGGCGGTCGGGGAGGCGAGCGCGTAGCGGTCGGCGACGCGGTCGGGCGCGCCGCCGAGCAGGTCGGTGACCGCCCCGCCGCCGAGGTCCTGGGCCGCCCCGGCGACGAGGTCGAGCACCCCGGCCTGGCTGACGGTGCCGACCGGGCGGACCTGCGGGTCCGCGCCGGGCGCGCCCGCGTCGAGGCGCTCGCGGCTCGCCGCCCAGCCGACCAGCTGGCCGCCCGCGGAGTGCCCGAGGAACACGACGCGGTCGAGGTCGAGCCGCCCGCCCGTGGCCTGGTCGACGGCGCCGGGCAGGGCGTCCACGGCCGCGGCGAGGTCGGTGAACGTCGCGGGCCAGCCGCCGCCCGCGCCCACCCGCCGGTACTCCACGTTCCAGGCCGCGATGCCGCGGTTGGTCAGGTCGACGGCCAGCGGCGTCCCGAGCTCGAGCCCGTACGCCGCTCGCCAGTAGCCGCCGTGGACGACGACTACCACCGGGAGGGCCCGGCCGTTGCCGGGCGGCAGGTGCAGCACCCCGTACTGCGACGGGTCGGGGCCGTACGCGACGCGCTGGGGCCCGGGGGTGCCCGGGGCCGTCGGCGGGACCGTGACCCCGCCGGTCGGGGTGGCGACACCCCCGCACGCGGCGAGGGCCAGGGCGGCGACACCGCCCAGGGCGCCGCCCAGCACCCGGCGACGGGCCACCCTCACGCCCACCGACCGGTGCGCGCGCCGAGCGCCCCGAGGGCGACGGCCGCGGCCGTCGAGGTGCGCAGGACGTCGGGACCCAGCCGCACCTCGAGGGCCCCGGCGCCCGTGAGCAGCGCGCGCTCCTCGTCGGTGATGCCGCCCTCGGGCCCGACGACCAGCACGAGCTCGCCGGCGTCGGGCAGCGGCACGGTGGCCAGCGAGTCCGCGGCGGTGGCCTCGAGCAGCAGGACGGCGTCGGCGTCGCGGGCCGCGAGGTCCGGCGTCGTCGCCGGCGGGGCGACGTCGGGCACGTGGGCGCGGCGGGCCTGCTTGGCCGCCTCCCGGGCGGTGGAGCGCCAGCGCGCGAGCGCCTTCTCCCCGCGCGTGCCGTCCTCCCAGCGGGCGACGCTGCGCGCGGCGCGCCACGGCACCACGGCGTCGACGCCGGCCTCGGTGGCCAGCTCGACGGCGAGCTCGCCGCGGTCGCCCTTGGCCAGGGCCTGGGCGAGCGTCACGCGCAGCGCCGGGCCGGGCTCGGCGCGGCGCTCGAGCACCCGGGTGGTGACCCGGCTCTTGCCGACCTCGGTGACCTCGGCCCGCGCGCGGGTCCCCACGCCGTCGCCGATCAGCAGCACCTCTCCGCGACGGACGCGGCGCACGTCGGCGGCGTGGCGCCCCTCGGCGCCCTCGAGCACGACCTCGCCGGACTCGGGCACCGCGTCGACCCAGAACAGCGCCGGGCGGGTCCAGGCGCTGGCCGACGTGCCCGCCGAGGTGCTCACGGGCGGCTCATCGCGCGCGGCCGCCCGAGCGCCGGCGTCCGAACAGGCCGTTGCCGCGGTGGGCCAGGAGCTCCGGGCGCTCCTCGCCGCGCAGCTCGGCGAGCTCGCGCAGGAGCTCGGTCTGGCGGGCGTCGAGACGGTCGGGCACGGCGACGTCGAGGTGGACCAGCAGGTCACCGCGCCCGTCGGTGCGCCCCGTGGAGCGCAGGCGGGGCATGCCGCGCCCGCGCAGCGTCAGCGTGGTGCCCGGCTGCGTGCCCGGCTCGATGGTCAGCTCCTCGTCGCCCTCGAGCGTGCGCTGCGGCAGCGTCGCGCCCAGGGCGGCGGCGGTCATCGGCAGGCTCAGGTGGCAGTGCAGGTCGACGCCGTCGCGGGTGAAGTAGTCGTGCCGCTCCTCGGAGACCTCGATGTAGAGGTCGCCGGCCGGGCCGCCGCCCGGGCCGACCTCGCCCTGGCTGGCCATCCGGATGCGCATCCCGTCGCCGACCCCGGCCGGGACCTGGACGGTGACAGTGCGCCGCGAGCGCACCCGGCCGTCGCCGCCGCACTGGGCGCACGGGCTGGGGATGATCTCGCCGGTGCCGCGGCAGACGGGGCACGGGCGGGCGGTGACGACCTGGCCGATGAACGAGCGCTGCACGTTCTGGATCTCGCCGCGGCCGTCGCAGGTGTCGCAGGTCTCGGTGCGGGTGCCGGGCTCGGCGCCGCCGCCGTGGCACTTCTCGCAGAGCACCGCGGTGTCGACCGTGAGGTCGCGCGCGACGCCGGTGGCGCACTCCTCGAGGGTGAGGTCGATGCGGATCAGCGCGTCCTCGCCGGGCTGCACCCGGCTGCGCGGTCCGCGCCCGCCGGTGCCGCCGGCCGCGCCGAAGAACGCGTCCATGATGTCGCCGAGGCCACCGAACCCCGCCGCGGAGAAGCCGCCGGCGCCGCCGCCACCGCGGCTGGTGTCCAGGGGGTCGCCCCCGAGGTCGACGATGCGCCGCTTCTGCGGGTCGGTCAGGACCTCGTAGGCGTTCTTGACGTCCTGGAACCGCGCCTGGGTCTCGTCGTCGGGGTTGACGTCGGGGTGCAGCTCGCGGGCGAGCTTGCGGTAGGCCCGCTTGATCTCGCCCTCGTCCGCGTCCCGGGACACGCCCAGGATTCCGTAGTAGTCCTTCGCCACGCTGGTCCTCGTCCGTCCTGTTGCTCTCGAGCCGCCGCCCGCGTCGCGGGCGCTCAGCGTCCCCCGACGATCTCACCGACGTAGCGCGCCACCGCACGCACCGCCGCGATCGTGCTCGGGTAGTCCATCCGGGTGGGTCCCACGATGCCCATGCCGCCCAGGGCCGTGGTGCCCCCTCCGTAGCCGATCGACACCGTGGACGCGCTCCACAGGTCCTCGGACTCGTTCTCCTCACCGATCCGCACGGTGACCGTCTCGGGATCGCTGGCCGAGGTCAGCAGCCGCAGCACGACCACCTGCTCCTCGAGCGCCTCCAGCATGCCCCGCAGCGCCGTGGCGTCGGTGCCCGCCCGGGTGAGGTTGGCCGTGCCGCCGAGCAGCAGCCGCTCCTCGGGGCGCTCGAGCAGGGCCTCGACGAGCACGGCGGCGACGCTGAGCAGCGGCGAGCGCAGCCCGTCCGGGGCGTCGTCGGGCAGCTCGGCCATCCGGGCGGACGCCGTGGCCAGCGGCTGGCCGACCAGGGCGTTGTTGAGCAGCGCGCGCAGCCGCGAGACGTCCTCCTCGTCGAGGACGTCGCCGAGGTCGACCACCCGCTGGTCGACCCGGCCGGTGTCGGTGATCAGCACGAGCATGAGCCGCGCCGGCGTGAGCCGCACGACCTCGAGGTGGCGCACCGTCGAGCGCGTCAGCGTCGGGTACTGCACGACCGCGACCTGCCGGGTGAGCTGCGCGAGCAGCCGCACGCTGCGCTTGAGCACGTCGTCGAGGTCGAGCGCGCCCTCCAGGAACGTGGTGATCGCCCGCCGCTCGGCGCTCGAGAGCGGCTTGACCTGGTGGAGCCGGTCGACGAACAGGCGGTAGCCCTTGTCGGTGGGGATGCGCCCGGCACTGGTGTGCGGCTGGGCGATGTACCCGTCCTCCTCCAGCGCCGCCATGTCGTTGCGCACGGTCGCGCTGGAGACGCCCAGGTTGTGGCGCTCCACGATGGCCTTCGAGCCCACCGGCTCGTTGGTGGCCACGAAGTCGGCGACGATCGCGCGCAGGACGGCGACGCGGCGCTCCTCGGCGTTCACCGCGCCCACCTCCCGAACGGTCGAGCTCCCGACCCTCCATCGTAGGCGAGGCGGAGGTCGACGTCCGGCGGGTCAGCGCTCCGCCAGGATCCCCTCCACGCTGCGTACGACGACCCGCGCGACGTCGGTGCAGGCCCGCTCGGCCCGCGGGTCCTCGCCCGCCCGGCGCCAGCGGGCCAGCGCGTCGAGGGCCAGCCCGCGCACGTCGGCGGCGGGGGCGTCCGGCGGGACGCCGAGCCGGGCGGTGACGTCCGGACCGTCGCCGCCGAGCAGGCGGCGGGCCTCCTCGGCGTCGCCGCGCCCGCCGAGCCCGGCGGTGTGCAGGGCGACCAGCGCGTCCTGCTCGACGAACTCGTGGGCGCCGGTCAGCACCCGCTCCACGGCCCCGGCCAGCTCGGCAGCCCCCGCCTCGCCGCCCGCCCGCGGCGCCGGGACGGCGCGCAGCACCCGGGTGAGGGCGGCCAGCGCCGCGCGGGCCCGGAACACGTCGCCGTGCGCGACCAGCTGGGTGCCCACGACGGCGCGCAGCTCCTCCAGCCCGCTGCGCCGCACCAGCTCGGCGGCCAGCCCGGCGGAGTCGGCGGCACCCCGGCGCACGAGCGTCGTGGCGAGCCGCAGCCCGTGCACGCCGAAGCGGTCGAGCAGGGCGCGGCGGGTGCGGTGGTCGCCGGCCACGAGCCGCTCGGGCGCCTCGAGGAACCGGTCGGCCGAGAGCAGCACGTCCTCGACGTCCTCCCGGGCGCCGGCGGCGAGGTCGCGCACCGCGGCGAACTCCGACCCGCGCAGCGTCCGGGCGGTCTCGGCGAGCAGCCCCGCCACCGGCACCACGGTGCGGCAGTGCCGGCGCAGGCCGGGGTCGGCCCGGTAGCGCCGGGCCACCTGGGCGGCCGTGACCAGCGCGTCGAGACGCCCGCCGCCGATCTCGTCGGCCCGCGAGAGCACGGCGACGGTGCCGGCCGGGCCGATGCCGCGCGCGGCGCGCTCGCCCACCGTCTCGGCGAACGCGACGTCGGCGCCGTGCAGGTGGCGCACCAGGTGCAGCACGACGTCCGCGCCGTCGTCCGGGGCCGCGTCGAGGACGGTCGCCACGTCCGCGCCCTCGGCGGGCGCGGCCGTGTCGCCGGCGGAGAGGAAGGCCCGGGCCCGGCCGGCGATGCCGGGGCGGGTGGAGTCGGCGCCGGGGGTGTCGACGAGGGTGACCGCGCGCAGGCTCGCCGACGGCCAGTCGACCCGCAGCCCGCGCAGCCGCTCGACCGGGGTGCCGGCGAGGTCGATGACCAGCGTCCCGCGGCGGTGCACGACGGGCAGCTCGCGGTCGGGGGTGCCGTCGCGGTGCTCGGCGGTGATCCGCGCGGCCGGCGCGTCCCGGTAGGTGGTGACGACGCGGGTGCACTCGGCGGTCCCGGTCGGCGCGATCTGCTCGCCGACCAGCGCGTTGAGCAGCGTCGACTTCCCGGCCTTGAGCGTCCCGGCGAGAGCGACGCGCAGCGGGCCGTCGAGGCGGTCGCGGTGGGCGCGCAGGACGGCGGCCGCGGCCGGGTCCTGCGCGTAGACCGCCAGGGCCCGGTCCAGGACGGCGCGGGTGCGCTCGGCGATCACGACGACGCCCCGCAGCGGGCGAGCAGGCCGTCGATCCGCTCGAGGCGGGCCCGGACGGCGGCGGTGCGCCGGCGGCGGACGTCGGCGTCGAGGTCCCGCGCGGCGGTGGCCGCCTTCACGGCGGCGGCCGCGCCCATCGTGACCTCCTCGGCACGCCCGGTGAAGTGGTCGCGCAGCGTGCGCTGCACCTCGCGGAGCATGTCCTTGGTGTGCTTGCCGAGCACGAACTGCACCTCCTCGGCGTACTGGCGCACGACCCGGCGGGCGTCGAGCTGCCGGCGGCGCAGCGCCCGGCGGCGCTCCTCGCGCACGGTCCGGCCGCCGAGCAGCACCCCGGCACCGACCGAGAACGGGTTGATCAGCGCCAGCCCCGACAGCGTCGAGACCAGGCCGACCATGACCACCCCGCTGTAGGAGCCGCGCAGCCCGACGACCAGCGCCTGGCCGACGCGCAGGCGGTCGAGGTCCGGCGGCGGCACCGCCGGCAGCACCGAGAGCTCGGCGGAGAAGCGCCCGGCCGGGACCGGGGCCGTGCCCGGCGGCGCCCCGTCCGCGGCCGGCTCGGCGAAGTGCGCGGCCACGCGCTCCGCGAGCCACCACGTCCGCTCCCCCGCCCACAGGTACGTGGTCGCCGCGGCCCGGCCGACCTCCTCGGCCAGCCACGGCTCGAACTGGTCCCACACCCGTGACGGGTCGACCGTCTCGAGCGTCTCCTCGGCCGTGCGCACGACCTGGCGGACGCGGTCGCGCAGGTCCCACTCGATGTCGGAGGAGAGGTCGGCGACGCCGTCGGCGAGGGTCTGCTGCCAGCGGGCCGAGCGGTCCTTGGTCGCCGCGGCCCGCTCGGTGGCGGCCCGCAGCGCCTCGTCGAGCTCGCGGACCCGGGCGGGGGCCTCGAGCGCGGCGAGCTCGGCGGCGGGCGCGGCGCGCACCGACGCGAGGACGCCGGCGACGTGCTCGCCCACCGCCCGCCCGGTGCGGGTGCCGGCGGGCTCGGCGATGCGGCGGCGCAGCAGCTCGCGCAGGGCCGGGATCCCGGACGCGACCGCGAGCTCGTCGCCGACGGGCGTCCCCCACCGGCCCCGGGCGTGGCGGGCGAGCTCGGCCGAGACGCCGACCACCTCGACCGCGAGGCCGCGCTCGGCGAGCAGGGCGGTGTCGAGGTCGCGGACCTCCCGCCAGGCCGGGTGCAGGTCGGTGCGGGTCAGGGCGACGAGGACGGTCGGCACGTGGGCGACGGCGGCCCGCAGCAGCTCGACCTCGCCGGCCGCCAGCTCGCGCGAGGCGTCGCTGAGCAGCAGGACGGCGTCGGCGGCGGGCAGCTCGGTGAGCACCCGGGTCGCCGGGGTGCCGCCCGGCCCGCCCGCGCCCGGGGTGTCGACCAGCGTGATCCCGTCGGCGAGCAGCGGTGCGTCGAGCGCGACCTCGGCGTGCCCCCAGCCCGGCTCGTCGTCGCGGCCCGTGACCGCGCCCGCGAGCCGGCTCGGCGTCACGTCGACCCGCCCGTGCGGCCCGACCAGCACCGCCGACGGCTCCTCGCCGTGGCGCACCACGGTGGGCAGGGCGGTGGCCACGTCGGCGTGGACCGGGCAGACGTCGGCGCCCACGAGGGCGTCGACGAGGCTGCTCTTGCCCTGCTTGTAGTCGCCGACGACGAGGACCCGGGCGCCCGGGTCGAGCAGCCGGGCCCCGTCGCGGGCCAGCGAGGTCGCGACGTCGTCGCGGTCGAGTTCGCGCGCGAGGGCGACGGCGTCGTCGAGCAGCTTCGCCGCGGCCCGACGGGCGTCAGGTGGCGTCGCGGTGGTCGTGGTCATGGGCTCCCCCGCCGTGGACGGGCGGTGCACGGCCTCCCCGTGCACCGCCCGTCACCGCACAGCCAGCAGATGTTACTCCCCGTCACGATGCCCGATCAGGGGAAGACGTCCACGTCGACGTCGTCCACGTCGAGGTCCACGTCGACGTCGCTGTGGTCGTCGACGCTGTTGTCGATGTCGGTCGTGGTGTCGTCGTCGCTGTTGTCCGAGTTGTCGACGCTGTTGTCGATCTCGGTGGTGCTGTTGTCCGACGCGTCGACGTCGTCGTCGCTGTTGTCGGAGTTGTCGGTCGTGCTGTTGTCCGAGTCGTCGACGCTGTTGTCGATCTCCGTGGTGCTGTTGTCGGAGTTGTCGATCTCGGTCGTGCTGTGGTCGTCGACGCTGTTGTCGGTCTCGTTGCTGGAGTCCGTGATCGTCGTGCTGTGGTCGTCGACGCTGTTGTCGGTCTCGTTGCCCGAGTCCGTGACCGTCGTGCTGTCGTCGTCCACGAGGTCGCCGGGCCCGTTCTCCACCGCGACGTCGCCGCCCGCGACCACACCGGTGCCGCCGGTCGCGGCACCGCCGATCGACACCGCCCCGCCGGCGCCGGCGGCGAGCCCGCCGCCGACCGCGGTGCCGTCGCCCCCGACGGCCGTCCCGTCGCCGACGACCTGGTTGTCGTCGCCGACGATCGCCCCGGCACCGGTGACGACCGTGCCGTCACCGTCCACCCCGGCCACCGCACCGGCCCCAGACGCGACGGTCGGGCTGAGGTCGAAGTCCTGGGTGACCGGCCCGTCGGCCCAGATGTTCTGGTCGATGATCTGGTTGAGCACGGTGTCGTGGCTGTCGAAGTGGTAGGTGGTCGTCGCCACGGTGAGGTGGGCGATGACGCGGTCGATCTCGGCCGTGCCCGGGGCCGCGGCCGGGCCACCCGGGCCCCCCGGGCCCCCCGGGCCTCCTGGTCCGCCGCCGGGTCCGCCCCCGGTCCAGCCGTGCCACCCGCCCGGCCCGGACCAGTCGTCCCAGGCCGCGGGGCCGGCGAGCGCGTGGGGACCGTCGGCGCCCCCGCCGCCTCCCGCGCCGTCGAGGGCCCCGGCCCGCACGTCCTCGTCGTAGCGGGCGGCGACGGCGGCCGGCGCGTGGTCCATCACCAGCGGCACCGCGTCGCGGACGTCGGCGAGGGTGAGGTCGTCGAGACCCGCGTCCTGCAGGGTGCAGGCGGGGTCGGCGAGGAACTCGGCCCGCGCCACGGGGTCGCGGAAGAGGTCGAGCAGGAACTGCAGCAGCGTCTTGGCCTCGGTCGCGGGCATCGGGCACCTCCGGCGTCGTGGGTCCGGACCGGTCGTCCGGTGGCGACGAAAGCTAGGCAGCCGCCGGCCCCCGGGGAGCGGGGATGACCCCCCTCCTCGTGGGGGCACCGGGGGGATCGGCCCCCGGGGTCTCCGACGGAGCAGTGGGGCCCGGTCCGGGGGTCGCAACATCCACCCCCCGTGTGGGCTATTCGGACTATGTGTTGCTCCGAATGCCGCTCTAACCTCGCCACTGTGCACGTTCGGTGCATCGGTACCGAGCGCTGAGTAATGGGTGGGGGGGCCGGCCATGACGTACGACCTCGGGATCGACCTCGGGACGACCTACACGGCCGCGGCGGTGCTGCGCGACGGCGGGACGCACCCGGAGACGGTGGCCCTCGGGAGCCGCCTCGCGGTCGTCCCGTCCGTGGTGCACCGCGCCGCCGACGGGACCGTGCTCGTGGGCGAGAGCGCCGAGCGCCGCGCCGCCGACGAGCCCGACCGCGTCGTGCGGGAGGTCAAGCGCCGCCTCGGCGACGACGTCCCGCCGGTGGTGGGCGGCGAGCCCTGGCCGGCCGAGGAGGTCGCCGCCGCGATCGTCGCGTGGGTGCTGGCCCGCGTCGCCGAGCGCGAGGGCGGGCCGGCGCGCCACGTCGTCGTCACCCACCCGGCGACCTGGGGCGACTTCCGCTGCTCCCGGTTGCGCGCCGCGCTGACCGCGGCCGGGCTCGACACCGTCGAGCTCCTCGCCGAGCCCCACGCCGCCGTGCTCGGGCACGCGGCGCTGCGCCGGTCCGGCGGCGACGCCGGCTCGACCACCGCCGTCTACGACCTGGGCGGTGGCACGTTCGACGCCGCCGTGGCCCGCCGCGCCGCCGACGGCACGGTGACGCTGCTCGGCACCCCGCGCGGTCTCGACCGCGTCGGGGGCGTCGACTTCGACGAGGCCGTGCTCGCCCACGTCCGCGCCGAGGTGGCCGACGCCCTCGCCGGCCTCGACCCCGACGACCCGGAGAGCTGGCACGCCCTGCACCGGCTGCGGCGCGAGTGCGTCGAGGCCAAGGAGGCGCTCTCGGCGGACACCGAGGTGACCGTGCCGGTCGTCCTGCCCGCGGGGCACCGGTCGGTGCGCCTGTCGCGCGCGGACTTCGAGGCGCGCATCCGGGAGTCGGTGGCCGCGACGGTCGAGGAGTTCGTCGCGACGCTCGCCGATGCCGGCCTGGCCCCGGCGGAGGTCGACCACGTCCTGCTCGCGGGCGGGTCGTCGAGCATCCCGCTGGTCGCGCGCATGCTCACCGAGGCGCTCGGGCGCCCGGTCGCCGCCGACGCCGACCCGCTGACCGTCGTCGCGCTCGGGGCCGCGGTGGCGGCGCGGGGGACGTCGTCCGCGGCGACCGACGAGGAGCCCGCGGCCGCGCCCGCGGGCCCGCAGCGCCCGCCGACGGCCGTGGTCGGGCCGTTCGCCGTGCCGGACGACGAGGACGTCCCGCCCCGGCGCCGCGGACGGCGGCTGCTCGCGGCGTCGGTGGTGGTCGCGGCGGCCGTCACGGTCGCGGTGAGCGTCCCGCTGCCCCTCGACGACGCCGTCGGCGACTCCCTGCGCACCGCCCTGCGCGACACCTTCTCCCCGCCGGCGGCGGCGCTGACCGTCCCGCCGGCCCCGGCCCCCACCGTCCCGCCGACCGTCGTCGCCCGCCCGCTGGGCGAGGTGACGCCCCTCGGCCCGACCGGCGCCGCCGTGACCGGCGCCGCCGCGGGGCCCGGCCTGGTGCCACCCCCCGGCACCGGGCCGGCCG
>NZ_BAABHO010000051.1:0-47403 GCF_039542135.1 Actinomycetospora chlora | reverse complement strand
CCGCGCGCGCCGACCCGGCGTCGTCGGCCTCGACGGCGGCGACCAGCGCGTCGCGGGCCTCCCGGCGCTCCCGGGCGGTGTCGGCGCGCTCGCGGGCCAGGACGGCCCGGCCCCGCGCGGTCTCCACCTCGCGCAGCCGTGACTGCAGCCCGGCCCACCGGTCCTCGAGCGCGGCGACCTCGTCGCCGTGGGCGCGGCGCCGGGCCCGCAGCGTGGCGAGTTCGGCGTCGAGGCGGTCGCGGGCGGCGACGTCGCGCTCGGTGTCCTCCAGCGCCGCCCGGCAGCGCTCGTGCTCGGCCTCGGCGTCCGCGAGGCGCACCTCGGCGGCGCGCAGCTCGCCGGTCGCCCGCCCGCTCGGGGTGCGGTAGCGGCGCAGCTCCTCGACGGCGCGCTCGACGAGGTCGTCGTCGGACGTCGGGTCGGGCCGCGCGCCCTCGCCGCCGGATGCCGCGCGGTCCAGCGCCCGGGTGAGCGCGTCCTGGCCGCCGAGCTCGGCCTGCCCGACGGCCGAGTGCTGCTCGACGCGCAGCCCGCGCCAGAGCACGCGGTCCATCGTCTCGTCGAGGATCGCCGACACGCGGGCGTGCGCGTCGGCGCCCGTGAGCTGCTCGGGCGCCGGGGCGGTGACGTGCAGCTCGGTGCGGGGGCGGCGCAGCCAGCGCTTGCGGTAGGTGAAGCGGTACGGGCCGGTGGAGACCTCGGCCTCGACCTCGGGCCCGGCGTCGACGCCCGCGGGCTGGGCGGCGCGGATGTCGGCGCGCCGGGAGGAGTCGGCGGCGTCGAAGAGCAGGTCGAGCGCGGCGAGCGTCGACGTCTTGCCCACCTCGTTGTCGCCCTGCAGCACGGTGACGCCCTGCTCGGCGAGGGGGACCTCGCGGTCGTGCACCCCGCGGAAGTCCCGCAGGCGGATGCGGTGCAGCCTCATGTCTGGATCACCCCCGCGCGACCAGCCGGTGCAGCAGCCGCAGCGCGTCGCGGGCCTCGTCGTCGGTGTCGCCGGCCGCGGTGAACAGCTCGGACGCGGCGTCGGCGGCGAAGCCGTGGAGATCGAGGTCGTGGAGGTCGGCGTCGTCGGGCACGGTCGCGAGGTCGGAGTGCTGCTCGAGCACCTCCACGGCGGCGAAGGCGTGACCGTGGGCGGCGAGCAGGTCGTCGAGACGGCTGCGCTGGCGCAGCGAGAGCGTGCCCACCAGGGCCAGCCGCACCGCGGTGCGTTCCTTGTCCGGCAGGTCGGCGAGCCGGGCGTCGAGCGCGTCGAGGTCGCCGTCGGCGTCGAGGCGGGCGTCGTGGCGCACGAACCGCCACCGCCCGACGGTCTCGACCGCGACCCGCGCGGCGTGCTCGTCGAGGTCGACCACCAGGACGTGCCCGGGATCGACCTCGTCGAAGTCGGTGACCTCGGGCGTCCCGGGGTGGCGGATGCGGTCGTCGACGGCGTCGGCCCACGCGGAGTGCCGGTCGCCGAGGGCGACGTAGTGGACGCGGCCGTCGGCCAGGGCGGCGAGCACGCCGTCGCGGCGGATGCGGGCGGGCTCGTCGTCGTCGGGGTCGAGGACGTCCAGCTCGCCGTGGCCCGCGAGGACCCGCAGCGTCCCCGGCCGCGCAGGCGCGAGGGCGGCGAGCTGCTCGCCCACCAGGTCGGTCAGCGGGTGCTTCGAGCGCCACGGGGCGGCGACGACCTCGACGCCCGGCGCGACCTCGTGCACCCCCGGGGTGTCGAGCACCGTCACGTGCGGCGGGCAGCGGCGGGCGAAGTCGGGCCGGCGCAGCACGCAGGCGGCGTCGGCGGGGTCGTGGTTGCCGGGCAGGAGCAGCACCGGCGTGCGGAAGGAGCCGAGCGCCTCGCAGGCGCGGGCGACCACGTCGGGGCCGACGAGGTTCGACTCGAACACGTCTCCGCACACCAGCACGAACGCGGCCCCCTGCGCGTCGGCGATCGCGCCGAGGGCGGCCACCGCGTCGAGCCGGGCCTGCGCGAACCGCGCCTGGGCCTCACCGGTCAGCCCGCCCGCCGCCTCCCGCGGGGGCCGGGCCCCGAGGACCCGTCGCGTCATCCCGAGCTGCCAGTCGGCGGTGTGGACGAACCGCACGCCTGATCACCTCCGCTGCTCGACCCCCGACCGTAGAACGGCCCCGCCGCCCGGGCGGGCAGCGACATGCCCCGCTCGCCACGCGATCGGGTCACGGGGTTTGACGCAGCACGGGCGCCGGCGGTTCCCTCCTACGTCAACGGCAGCGTCGCCACGGGCTCGAGGCCGCCGCGGGCGCCCGAGCGCTCGACGCGCAGGTGGGCGTCGCGGCCGGTGACCTCGAGCGTCGAGACGGCGTTGCCGAACCACGGCCCGCCGATCGTCGACCAGTCCAGCGGGGGCTCGTCGAGCCCCGCCGTGGTGGCGACGCGGCCGAGGAGGCGCGAGAGCCGGCGCGACCAGCCGAGGGCGAAGACGTACTCCATGAACCACGGGACGCCGTTGCGCACCGGCGAGCAGGTCAGCTGGTAGACCCGCGAGCGGGTGGGGGAGGGGTAGCGCGCCTCGGCGGCGTAGCTGTGGTGGACGTCGCCGGAGAGCACGCAGACCGTCGCTGGCGCGTTCGGCCCGGAGGCGACGCCGCGGACGACGTCGGCGAGCCGGTCGAACGACGCCCGGAACGCCGGCCAGTGCTCGAGGTCGACGGCCTGGCGCACCTTCTCGGCGAGGCGGCTGCCCTTGGTCGCGGCGAGCTCGTCGAGCGACTGGACGTGGCTGACCGCGGGCGGCATGAGCCACGGGATCGACGAGCCGATGAGCAGGTGGTCGACGTCGTCGTCGAAGCCGTTGGCGTTCTCCTCGATCCAGGCGAACGAGTGCTCGTTGATCATCAGGCGGTCCTCGGTGTTGAGGACCCGCGCGCACCGGGAGTCGACCATCAGCAGGCGCGTGCGGCCGAGGTCCCAGCGGTAGCTCCAGCGCACGCCGGTGGGCTCGCCGACCTCGGCGTCGGCGCGCCCGGCGAAGTCGGAGAGCAGGTCGAACACGTCGCCGTCGGCCTCGAGGACCTTGCGGTAGAGCGGGTCGGCGTCGCGCGTGGCCGGATCGAGGTTGCCCAGGTGCTGGTAGACCCAGTACGACGCGAGCGCCGCGCGGATGCGCTCCGGCCACCACGGCTGGGCGGCCATCTCCTCGCGCCACGTCTGCGAGGTGTTCCAGTCGTCGCGGACGTCGTGGTCGTCGAAGATCATGGCGGTCGGCACCGTGGAGAGCAGCCAGCGCAGCTCCCGGTCGGTCCACGACTCGCTGTAGAGGTGGGCGTACTCGCCGAAGTCGACGATCTCGTCCTGCGGCTCGACCCCGGGCCCGCGGCGCTCCCGGATCCACCGCTGCGTGCGCGGGGTGAGCTCGTCGGCGTAGACCTGGTCACCCAGCAGGCACAGCGTCTCGGGCAGGACGGCGTCCGGGTCGTCGGTGTCGGCGACGAGGTCCATCAGCCGTGTCGCGTAGGCGTCGAGCGCGTCGATGCCCAGCGACGCCTCCAGCTCGGGGTCGTCCGTCGGCGGGTAGCGGCACGAGCCGAACACGAACCGCAGGCGCTCGCCCTCGACGTCCCGGCGCCGCGTGCGCAGGTAGCTCGGCGGGGTCGACGCGCCCGCCATCGGCCACACGAGCTCGCCGTCGAGCCGGACCTCGTACGGCCGGCACGTGCCGGGCTCCAGACCGTCGACGACGACCAGCGCGTAGTGCTGGCCGCTCACCTCGAAGGTGGGCGCGGACGCGCCGAGCACCTCGACGGTGCAGCGCGCGCTCGTCTCCACCCAGATCGTCGCCGTGGTGGTGCCGACGTGGCGCAGCAGGGGACCCAGCTCGAGGGTGGTCACACCACCTGACTACCCCAGCGCGGCGTCCGCAGGCATCCCGGGTCACTCCGAGCGGTGGGTCAGCTGCTCCAATCGGCTCTGCAGCTGGTCGAGCCGGGCCTGGAGCAGGGCGACCTCCGCGCTCAGCAGCGGCACGAGCGAGGCGTCGTCGACGTCGGTGCCGATGCCGGCCAGCGGGGAGAACACGGCCGCGGCCGGGTCGTCGACGGCCTCGTCGGTGCGGACGGGCACCTGGCCGACCAGCACGCCGAACGCCTCGGGCGTGAGCACCGGCCGGGGTCCGGCGCAGAGACCGCAGACCGGGTGCAGACGCCGCCAGCCGACGACGCCGGGGCCGCCGTCGGCGAGCGCGGTGGCGGCCCGCCCGCAGCCGCAGCGCCCCAGCCGCACCGACCGCACGGTCTGGCGGGCGTACCGCAGCCCCAGCTCGTAGCGCACGTAGCGCCCGGAGGCGGCGATCTCGAGGAGCACGCAGTGCTGGTACTGGGGGTCGCAGGCGAGATCGCGGGCGTCGTCGAGGGAGTGGAAGCAGTAGAACCCGCAGTCGCACCACGCCGAGGGCGGTCGGTGCCGCGGGCTCTGGATGCACACGGCGTCCGCCACCGCGCCGTAGACCTGCGTACGGCCGAGGGCGACGCCGTTGAAGCCGGCGCGGCGCGCGTCGGCCGAGATCATGGGGTACGCGATCTTGTACCCGGCCAGCGGCCCGTCCGGCCGCGGGCGGTGCCTACCGATCGACCAGCTGCTCGGCCGGCTCACGGCGTTCCGCGGTGATGGTCTCGACCTGCTCGGGTGCCTCGACGGCCTCGGCCGTGCCCGGCGCGGGCGGGTCCTCGGCGATACCGGCGGAGAGTCGACGTCCCAGGCGCATGGCGGCCTCCGAGGGGTCGGGGTGACGTGCCCCCAGGGTCGTCGGCGAACCGCCCGAAGTCCAGGGGTCGGACGCGCGGAGGGCCCGGGGCGGTGCCCCGGGCCCTCGCGGAAGCTGCTGTGTCGGACGTGCTGTGGGAAGCGGCTGGGTCGTGCTCCTACTCGGCGGCCTCGAGGCCCAGGTCGTCGAGGACGGCGCCGACCTCGGCCTCGGTGTCGGCGACGTCGTGGTCGAGCTGGTGGGCGTAGGGCGCCAGCTCGACCGCGTTCGCCGCGGGCGCGGCGAAGGCCGTGAGGGCGGCGGGGGCCGCGACCGCGGCCATCGCGAGACGCATCGTGCTCGTGGTCATGGGAGTCCTTCCCGATCAGGACGCCGGGTCGGATGACCCGAACGGCCGAACACTGACGGTCGCTCGGCGCACGGTTCAAGCCAGATCGGGCGTTCCGGGACGTCGGTAACGAGATGATGACGAAGCGCCCCTGCCCCAACGGGTGAACGAGCGTTCATCGGGCCTTCTCGGCGGCCTCTGACACCGGGTTCAGCCGGATCTCGGCGCGCGTCACGGCGCGGACACCGCGGTTCACGTGATCGTCATCGATCCCCGTGGGAGCAGCCGGGGCGATCACGGACGTGTCGTAGGGTCCCGGCTCGCGGGGGCAGTAGCTCAGCTGGTAAGAGCAGCGGACTCATAATCCGTCAGGTCGTCGGTTCGAGCCCGACCTGCCCCACCGCGACTACTGGTGGATGGCGACCGGCGCGGGGAGGAGCTCGCGGCGGGGGCGGACACCGAGGCCGGGCCCCTGGGGCACGCCCACGTGGCCGTCGGTGGCGGTGACGGGGTGGTCGGGGTCGTAGTGGCCGGCGCCGCCCGCGATGTGGTCCTCGGCGATCCAGACCCCCTCGAGCAGGCGGGGGTCGACGGTGGCCGCGAGGTGCAGGCAGGTCGCGGCGATGACGTCGCCGCCCCAGGCGTCGTCGACGGTGTGGGGCAGGGAGCGCAGGGCGCACAGGTCCCGCGCGAGCGCGGCCTTCGTGGGCCCGCCGAGCCGGGTCACCTTGAACGCGAAGGCGTCGGCGGTGCCGGCGCAGATCGCGCGCAGGACGGTGTCGACGTCCTCGGTGTTCTCGTCGAGCGACACGGGGTGCTGCAGGCGTCCGCGCAGCTGGCCCATCTCGTCGACGGTGTTGCACGGCTGTTCGAGGACGAAGGGGACGTCGGCGCACAACCGGTCGAACTGCACGGCGTGGGCGACGGTCATGCCGCGGTTCGGGTCGACGACGAGGCGGGCGCGGTGCCCGATCGCCTCGCCGACCCGGTGGACGGTCTCCACGTCCCGGGCGAGGTCGCGTCCGCCGACCTTGAGCTGGACGCGCGGGTAGCCGCGCTCGACCGCCGCGCGGGCCTCGTCGACGCTCTGCTCGGGCGACGCGACGGGGATCGCGTGGTAGCCCGGGACGCGGTCGACCAGGGCGCCGCCGAGGAGCGTCGAGATCGGGACCCCGAGCCGCTGCCCGAGCAGGTCGAGCACGGCGGTGTCGAGGGCGGCCTTGGCGTACCCGTGCCCGGCGAGCAGCTCGTCCAGCCGGCGCGCGACGGCCCGGGGTGACGCGAGCTCGAGGCCGAGCAGGCCGGGCGCCAGCTCGGCCAGCGCGGCTCGGGCGCCGAGCGCGTGGTGGGGCTGGTAGACCGGCCCCAGCGGGCAGGTCTCGCCCCAGCCCGACCGGCCGTCGTCGGTGACGACCTCGACCAGCGTGCTGTCGGGCGCCTCGACCGTGGTGCTCGACGTCCGGTAGGCGCCGCCGGCGACCGGGAGCGGCACGGAGTAGACGTGGATCTGGTCGATCTTCACTCGCGACCTCCGCTGGGAGCCGGCCTGACGGGTGGGGTCGGTCGCCATCGAACCGCACGCGCCCTCACCGCGAGCCGGGCACTCGGCCGTCTTGGTGACATCCCTGCCCTTGGTTCCGTGCCGATGTCACGCTGGGTGCACGTCACGGGCTGGGGGACACCATGGGGCGAACGAAGGCCGGCATCGCCGGCTTGATCATCCTGACGCTGGCGAACCTCGCCGACGTCGTGGGCATGGCCGTCGTCGGGACGCCGGGCAACCCGCCGGAGCTGATCATCCCGAGCTTCGTGCTCGCGGTGATCGGGATGGCGGCCACCGTGCCGGCGTGGCGCGGGAGCCGGGCCGGGGTGCTGACGGTGTTCCTGGCGCGGGCGGTCTCGACGCTGCTCGTCATCCCCTTCTACGTCGCCGGCGACCAGCCGGACTGGGTCCGGACCGGGCTGACGGTCGGCATCGTCGTGAGCCTGCTGGGCCTCGGCCTGATCGCGGTCTGGCGGTGGCAGGCCCGGACCCGCGAGCCCGCGCGGGCCGCCTGAGGCCCCGTCACGCCGCCAGGTGGAACGTGCTCGCGAAGCGGCCGAGCAGGTCGCCCGGCCCGCGCAGCACCTCGACGACACCCGTGGCGATGGCGCGGTCCGGGGCGAGCGCGCCGGACAGGACCCGGTGAAGGCCGGGCCCGGCGGTGAAGGCGAGGTCGGCCGGCCCGTCGCCGCGCCCCACCGCCAGGGACGGCCCGTCCACGCGGACCAGCAGCTCCGCCGACTCGAGGCGCGCGGCGTACGCCGTGGCGGGCAGGTCCGCGGCCACCTGCGGGCGGAAGGCCGCGCGCAGCGCCACGGTCAGGGCGTCCGGCGTGAGCACCTGCTCCGCGCGCGGCTCGCCCATCGCCTTGGACCCCCACGCCCCGAGCGCCAGCACCACCGGCTCGAGCTCGCGGCCGTACGGCGTCAGCTCGTAGATGATCACCCGGGAGCGGGGGACGCGGCGCAGCACGCCCTCGGCCTGCAGCTCCTTGAGCCGCGCCGCGAGGATGTTGCTCGGGATGCGGGGCAGGCCCGCGGCGAGCTCGCCGTAGCGGCGCGGTCCCACGAGCAGGTCGCGGACGATGAGCATCGCCCACCGCTCGCCGACCAGCTCGAGGGCCCGCGTGACGCCGTCGTACTGCCCGTACTCGCGCGGGGCCACCGGCGTCAGCCCTGCTGCTGGGCGACGGCTTCCGGTCCCTGTTCGGCGGCGGACGGGTCCATCCAACCGAGCTCGAGGTGGTTGCCGTCGGGGTCGGTGATCCCGCGCTGGTACATGAAGCCGTAGTCGGACGCGGCGCGCGGCTCCCCGCCGCCCACGGCGAGGGCGTCGGCGGCGGCGCGGTCGACCGCCTCGCGGCTGTCGAGGAAGATCGCGGTCGCGGTCGTGGGGCTGACTGCCGGGTCGCCGATCGGCAGGTCGGTGAAGGTCTGGAAGAACTCGCGCGTCAGGAGCATGAAGGCGCTGTGGTCCTGCTCGACCACGACGCAGGCCGCGTTGTGGTCGGTGAACATCGGGTTGATCGAGAAGCCCAGGGCCTCGTAGAAGCGCTTGGCCCGGTCGAGGTCGGTCACCGGCAGGTTGGCGAACATCATCGGCATGGCGATGACACTTGCGAAAAACAAGTGCGCCGTCAAGACGCCGGCTCACCCGCTGAGGCCCGCTGCTCCCGGCGGCTGCGGCGCGCGGTCTTGACGGTGACGACGGCGACCAGTGACAGCGTGATCCACAGGGCGTACCTGTCCACCAGCAGGACGACGTCCACGGCGTGCTGCCCGACGCCGTACCCGAGACCCGCGACGAGTCCTGTCATGATCGCGGCCCCGATCGCGTCGAGGACCAGGAACGGCACCAGACGGATGCGCCCCAGCCCGGCCAGGGCGAACACGGCCGGCGCGGGCACGCCCGGCAGCGACGCGGCGACGACCGCGAGGGCCGTCACCCACCGCGGCGCCGACCGGACCCGGCCGACGAACCGCTGCGCGGTGTCCCCGGGCGCCCACAGGGTGATGACCTTCTCGCCCCACCGGCGCCCGGCCAGCCAGAACAGCCAGTCGAACTTGACCATCCCGAAGACCCCGGCCGCGACGACCAGCCACAGGTTGCCCTCGCCGATGCGGGCGAAGGCGGCCCCGGCGCCGGTGGCCGTGAGGCTGCCGGTCACGGCCGCCAGGGCGGTCGGGTGCGAGGCCAGCAGGAACGGCCGCAGCGGCATCGTCGCCAGCATCGCGACGATGACGCCGAGCGTCGCGAACACCAGCACCTTGTCGCCGCGCGACATCGGGTGCTCCCACGGCATGGCGTCGCGCCACGCCTTCTTCGCGGCGGCGATCTCCTCCGGGGAGTAGTCCCGGGTCCGCCAGCGGAACCGCTTGGTCTGCTCGCCCGTCATCGCTCGTGCTCCGTCCCTCGTCGGTGGCGTGTGCACCCACGATCACCGGACGAGGGGTCCGGACGCCTCCGCCCGGCGGACGATCTCCCCGCGCGGCCTCCTCCTCGGGGAGGAGTCAGGCCTGGGCCGGGACGCCGCGCGGCGGCCCGTCGACGCTGTCGAGCCCGCGAGTCAGCGTCTCGCTCATCGCCCAGCTGCTGGCGAGGGACACCAGCGCCAGGAGGACGGTGAAGCCGGCGACGGCCAGGAGGCTGCCCGTCCAAAGCACGAGCAGACCGCACACCGCCGGCGAGACCCCGCCGATGATCGAGGCGATCTGGTAGGCGAGCGACGCCCCGCTGTAGCGCAGGTGGGTCGGGAAGAGCTCGGCGAAGTACGCCGACTGCGGGCCGTAGACCGCGCTGCGGCAGGCCTGCACGACGAGCCCACCGAGGATGAACAGCCCGATGACCCCGGTCCCGACCAGCAGGAAGTACGGGATCGAGAACACCGCGAGCAGCCCCATCCCGCCGAGGAAGAGCGGCCGCCGCCCCACCCGGTCCGAGAGCAGGCCGAGCAGCAGGATCATCGGGATGTCCGCCGCGGACAGCACCGTGTTCGCGCCGAGGACCTCGCTGCGGCCGTAGCCGAGCTCGGTGGTCGCGTACGAGACCAGCCACACCGAGCTGATGTAGAAGGTGGCGTTGGTGGCGACGAACGACCCGGCCGCCAGCAGGATGAGCTTCGGGTGCTCGCGCAGGACCTGCAGCACCGGCATCCGGCTCGCCTCGCGGCGCTCCTGGTCGCGGCGGAACACCGGGCTCTCCGCCACCGTCAGGCGGATCCACAGGCCGACGAGGATGAGCACGGCGCTGGCGAGGAACGGGATGCGCCAGCCCCAGGCCTGGAAGGACGCCTCGCTGACGGCGAGGTCGAGCACGAGGAACGAGCCCGTGCCCAGCACCAGTCCCAGCGGCACCCCCACCTGCGGCCAGCTGCCGTAGAAGCCGCGCCGGTGGTCGGGCGCGTTCTCGACGGCCATGAGCGCGGCGCCGCCCCACTCGCCGCCGACCCCGAACCCCTGGGCGAAGCGCAGCACCACGAGCAGCACCGGGGCGAGCACGCCGATCGTCGCGTACCCGGGCAGCAGGCCGATGCCGACCGTCGCGGCGCCCATGAGCAGCAGCGAGTACACGAGCATCGGCTTGCGGCCCACGCGGTCGCCGAAGTGCGCGAACACCGCGCCGCCGATCGGGCGGGCGATGAACCCGGTGGCGAACGTGCCGAGCGCGGCGATCGTGCCGATCGCGGGCGAGACCGACGGGAAGAAGACCTTGTTGAACACGAGCGCCGCGGCCGTGCCGTAGATGAAGAAGTCGAACCACTCGATGGTCGTCCCGACCAGGCTCGCGGCCGCGACCTTGCGGGGCACGCGCAGGGAGGGGCGGGCGGACCCGGACGCGTCGCTGACCATGGCGTGCTCCTCGTCGTCGGGGTGCCCGGACATCGAACGGGCCGACGCGGCGCCAGGTCAAGGAACGGCAAAGCGGTCGTCAAAGGATTGGACCGTCCGCACCACGGCGGCGTCCGGTCACCGGGCGCCGTGCACAGGCCCCCGGGTCCAGGCGTCGACGGTCAGCACGGCGTCGGCGAAGGCCGCGGGCGCCTCGAACGGCAGGGCGTGCCCGGCGTCGACCACGCGGTGCTCGTGGCGCCCGGTGAACAACGGGGCGTGGTCGGCCGTGCCGCCGGGCTTGAGCGTGTCGCTCGCGCCGTCCAGCGTCACCGCGGGCACCGTGATCGGCGGACGCTGCGCCAACCGTGCCTCGAGGGCGTCGTGGACCGGGTCGCCGGAGGCGTTGCCGAGCGCGTGGCGGTAGGCGTGCACCACGACGTCGACGAAGTCGGGGTTGTCGAACGACGCCGCCGTGCGGTCGAAGGTGGCGTCGTCGAACCGCCACCGCGGCGACCACTGCCGCCAGAGCATCCGGCACAGCTCCCGGCGGTGGGTGGCCAGCACGGCCCGGCCGCGCTCGGTCTGCAGCAGGTGCTGGTACCAGACGGCGTGCTCGAGGGCCGGGTCCTGCGGCTCGCGCTGCGCGGCGACGTCGATGACGTCGTAGCCGGCCATCGCGACCAGGCCCCGCAGGCGCTGCGGCCACAGGACGGCCGCCACGCACGACGACAGCCCGCCCCAGTCGTAGCCCGCGACGATCGGGGCCTCCAGGTCCAGCGCGTCGAGCAGGGCGAGCAGGTCGGACCCGAGGGCGGCCTGCTGGCCGCTGCGCGGGGTCGACGCGGACAGGAAGCGGGTGGGGCCGTACCCGCGCAGGTACGGGCGCACGACGCGGGCGCCCCGCGCCGTCAGCCGGGGCACGACCTCGTCGTAGGCGTGCACGTCGTACGGGAAGCCGTGGACGAGCACCACCGGCCAGCCGTCGGCCGGGCCGTCCTCGACGTAGGTCACCGCGAGGACCCCCGCCGACACGACACCCGTCCGGCCGGTCACGTCCGCAGGCCGTCGAGGACGAACGCCGTGAGCCGCTCGGCGCGCTCGGTCCAGTCCGGCCCCGGGGGCAGGGTCCAGAGCCCGGCGAGCAGGGCGAGCACGTCGCGGGCGTCGCGGTCGGTGCGCAGGCTGCCGTCCCGCGCCCCCGCCTCGAGGATGCGCTCGAGGGCGGCCAGCAGGGCCTCCCGCGCCGGCGGGTGCGAGCCCTCGGGCAGGGCGCGGAGCAGGTCGCCCAGCGCCCGCTTGGTGCGCGCGTACTCGACGAACCGGGCCAGCCCGCGCGCGAGGGCGTCGGCTCCGGTGCCGTCGGAGAGGTCGATCTCGCCGAGCGCGGCGAGCTCGGCGGCGTAGGTCTCGGCGACCAGCGCCTCGCGGCTGGGGAAGTGCCGGTAGAGCGTGGCGATGCTGACCCCGGCCTCGCGGGCGACGGCGTCGAGCGCCACGTCGGGCCCCTGGTCGGCGAACAGGCGCGCGGCCCCGGCGAGCAGGGCGGACCTGTTCGCGCGGGCGTCGGCTCGCTGGGGCACGGAATCAAGCGTAGGCGTCCTACGGTTGGGGTGTACGGTGGAGCCGTAAGCGTAGGAACCCTACGTTTGAGGACACCGAGGAGACCGTCATGACCGCCACGCTGATCGAGACCCCGTTCGGCGAGTTCTCCACCGCCGACGAGGTCGCCGAGGGCATCGACCTCACCGGCCGCCGGGCCGTCGTCACCGGCGCGTCGTCGGGCATCGGGGTGGAGACCGCCCGCACGCTCGCCGCGCACGGCGCGCAGGTGACGCTGGCCGTGCGCAACACCGCCGCCGGGGAGCGGGTCGCCGCGGACATCCGCGCCGAGGCGCCCGACGCCCGTGTCGACGTCCGCCCCCTCGAGCTCGGCGACCGCGGCTCGGTCGCCGCCTTCGTCGACGCCTGGAGCGGGCCGCTGGACCTGCTGATCAACAACGCCGGCGTGATGGCACTGCCCCAGCGCACCCTGGTCGACGGGCAGGAGACCCAGTTCGCCACCAACCACCTCGGCCACTTCGCCCTGGCCACGGGCCTGCACCGCGCGCTCGCCGCGGCCGACGGCGCCCGCGTGGTGTCGGTGTCGTCGTCGGCGCACCTGCGCTGCCCCGTGCTCTTCGACGACACGACGTTCGCCTTCGTGCCGTACGACCCGTTCCTCGCCTACGGCCAGTCGAAGACCGCCAACGTGCTCTTCGCCGTCGAGGCCACCCGGCGCTGGGCCGACGACGGCATCACCGTCAACGCGCTGATGCCCGGCGGCATCGCCACGGGGCTGCAGCGCCACGTCGACATGGAGGCGCTGATGGCCGCCCGCCGCTCGGCGGGGGCGTCGGACGTGCTCAAGACGACGCAGCAGGGTGCGTCGACCTCGGTGCTGCTCGCGGTGTCGCCGCTGCTCGAGGGCGTCGGCGGCCGCTATTTCGAAGACTGCCACGAGGCGTCGGTGCTGACCGACCGCACGCAGTCCGACGGGCGGCACGGCGTCGCACCGTTCGCGCTCGACCCCGACAACGCGGCCCGGCTGTGGACGCTGTCCGAGGGACTCGTCTCAGCCTGAGCGCCGCGCGGTGAACCGCACCCGCACCGCCGGTTGCAGCCTGTGCTCGACCTCGTCGAAGCCGGCGCGGCGCAGGCGATCGTCGAGGGTGTCCGGGTCGACCACGGTCATCGTGTCCCCGACGTGCAGCAGCCGCCACCGCAGGTTGGGCTGGCTGTCGGCGCCGCGGAACACCCCGCCCGGGCGCAGGACGCGGCACGCCTCGGCGAACAGCGCGTCCTGCGCCGCCGGGCTCGGCACGTGGTGGAGCATCGTGAAGCAGACGACGGCGGAGAACCGGCCGTCGGGGAACGGCAGCGCCGCCCCGTCGCCGTGCACGATCTCCACCCGCCCGCCGAACTCGGCGCGCAGGCCGCCCACCGACGCCTCGTCGATCTCGACGGCGGTGAGCCGCTGCGCCCGCGGCGCGATCACCCGCGTCGTGGCGCCGAAGCCGGGCCCGATCTCGAGGACGTCGGTGAGGTCGAGGTCCTCGAGCTGACGCGGGAGGGTCTGCGCCACCGCCTCGGCCCACTTCGGCGAGCTGCAGAGGCGGCGGTGCAGCAGGTTCATCGGCATGGCTGCACGCTAGGGCGCGGAGAGCCGGCGCAGGGCCGCGTCCGCGGTGTCCTCTGGGCTGCTGTTGAACGCGATCGCGGCCTGCGGGGCGTGCCGCCGGACGAGGTCGATCACGACCTCGAAGGCCTCCGGGCGCTCCTCGTCGGTCCGGATGCCGCCGCCGATCACGACGCACTCGTAGGGCTCGGCGGCGAGCACCTCGGCGAGGCGGGCGTGCTGGTCACCGGGGTCCTCGTCGTACGGCAGGAGCTCGAAACGGACGGGGATGCCGAGCTCGGCGAACCGCCGCCGACCCTGCTCGATCCGCGCCACCACGGGTTCCGGGTCGTACCCGGGGACGGTGCGGGGATCGAGGCCGAGGACCAGCACGCGTGACGCCATGCGGGTCTTCCTAGCGCTCCACCCCGACCGATCGCTCACAGCTCACCTTGTCGATCTCCCGGGAGTGCCATCAGCGTCGGGACCCGCCTCGGCGTGTCGCGCGACCGAGGATGTGGCGATCCTGGCGCTGGACGCCAGCAATGCCGCGTTGCTGGCACGCCCCGCGCGCCGTTCCTCGGCGACGCTGATCGGCGGGCGTCAGACCCCGAGGTGCTCGCCCGCGAAGGCGAGCGCGTCGTCGAACGCCTCGGTCGCGGCGGCGGGGGAGCCGCGCCAGAGGTGGTCGGCGCCCGGGACGAGGTCGAGCTGCACCGGCGCGCCCGCGGACTCCAGTGCCGCGGCCAGGCGCTGCGACTGCCGGGCGGGGACGAGGACGTCCGCGGTGCCGTGGCGGAGCAGGAACGGCGGGGCGGCGGGGTGGACGTGGGCGACCGGGCTCGCTCGCCACGCCCGGTCCGGCTCGGCGGCCGCCGTCGCGCCCAGCAGCAGGGCCTCCCGGGAGTCCGGGGCGGCCGGGTCGACCGCGCTGATGCCGCCGGCCGCGGCGTCCTCGACGAGGGTGGTGAGGTCGGCCGGCCCGTACCAGTCGACGACGGCGCGGACGTCCGGGTCGGCCAGGCCGAGCAGGGCGGCGAGGTGCCCGCCCGCGGACTCGCCCCACAGCACGATCCGCGAGGCGTCCACGTCCACGTCGTCGGCGTGCTCCCGCAGCCAGCGCAGACCCGCGGCGACGTCGTCCAGGGGCGCGGGGAAGAGGGCCTCGCCGGAGAGGCGGTAGTCCAGCGACGCCACGGCGATCCCGGCCGCGGCCAGGCGCGCGAACGGCGACGGCTGCCACCCGCGGTACATCGGCCCGAACGACGCGCGGCTCCCCGCGCGCCAGCCGCCGCCGTGCAGGAAGACCACCAGCGGCGGCGCCGGCGCGTCCGCGGGGCGGTGGAGATCGAGCAGCAGCGGCCGGTACCCGGGGACCGTGGCGTACTCGACGGCCCGCCACAGCGCGACGCCGCCGGCGTGGACGGCCTCCGGGACCTCAGTCGATGAGGCGGGCATCGGGGAAGAACTCGTTGCGGTAGCGGCGGGCGGCCTCGCCCAGCTGCTCGGACGAGGGGATCACGGGCACGACCGGCGGCATCGTCGCGTCGGTGCGCTCGCCGGCCGCGGCGAAGAAGCGCTCGAACCCGCCGGTCGACACCCCCAGCGTCCGGGCGCGCAGCGACTCGACGCGGAACTGGTGGCGGCGCCCGGCCGGGACGTAGCCGAAGTCGCCGGTGGTCAGCACCCGGTCGAGCACCGCGCCGTCGTCGTCCTCGATCGCGACGCGGACCTGCCCGTCGAGCACGTAGAAGATCTCGTGGACGTCGTCGTGGGCGTGCACCGGGATCGCCCGCCCGCGCGGGGCCTCCATGGTGAACACGCCGAACTGCCCCTGCGTCTCGTCGCCCGAGAGCAGCACGGTGAACAGCTGGTCGAACAGGTGCGCCCGCTCGCCCTCACCGGCGGCCAGCACGAACGGCGCCGGGCGGCCCGGCAGTGCACCGCGCGGCGTGTCGCCGGGCGTCACGTACTCCGCGGTCATCGACCCTCCGTCTCACCCTGCAGACGGGGCAGGACGTCGGACGCGATCATCTCGACCACGCGCTCGCGGCCCTCGGCCGGGACGGCCAGGGCCACGACGATCGTCTCGGCGCCCGCGTCCCGGTACTCCGCGAACCGCGCGGCGACCTGCTCCGGGGTGCCGTACGGGACGCACGCGTCGACGATGCGCTCCATGTCCTGCCCGTACGTCGCGGCGAGGGCGTCGAGGGCGGTGCGGCGGGCGACGGCCGGATCGGGGTCGACGCAGCTCCAGGCGAAGTAGGCGCCGGTGACGTCCGCCGGGTCGCGGCCGTGGCGCTCGGCCTCCTCGCGGGCCGTGCGCAGGCCACGGGCGACGCGGTCGGGGCTGCCGAGGTAGGGCATCCAGATGTCGCCCGCGCGCCCGGCGCGCCGCATCGAGGCCTCGGAACGCCCACCCACCCAGACCGGCGGTCGCGGCCGCTGCAGCGGCAGCGGGTCGAGCCGCGCCGGGGTGCCGTCGACGTCGATGGCCTCGCCGGCGAACAGCCGGCCCAGGACCTCGAGGCCCGCGTCGGTACGCCGCCCGCGCTCGCGCACCGGCACCCCGCAGGCGGCGAACTCCACCGGGTTCTCGCCGCCCACGCCGACCCCGAGCTCCAGGCGCCCGCCCGAGACGCGGTCCAGCGTCGCCGCCATCTTCGCCGCGAGCGGCGCGGGGTAGAGCGGCAGCAGCGTCACGGCGCTGAGCAGCCGCACGCGGGTGGTGACGGGAGCGGCCGCCGCGAGCGTGACGAAGGCGTTCGCCGTCGGGCTGCCGAACAGCACGTGCTCGCCGGCGGCGACGAGGTCGAAGCCGTGCTCCTCGGCCCGCCGGGCGTCGTCCGGCGTGAAGGTCGGCGACATCATCAGCCCGACCCTCACGCGTCGACCCCCGCCCGCTGCAGCACCGCGGCGGCCATCCGCAGGTGCACGTCGTCCACCATCTCCCCGTCGACGACGCCGACCCCGGAGCGCCCGGCCTCGATGACCGCGCGGGCGTGGGCGACCTCCTCATCGGTGGGCGTGAACGCCTCGTGTGCGAGCGCCACCTGCGAGGGATGGATGCAGATCTTGCCGTCGTAGCCGAGGTCGCGACCCGCGGCGGAGTCGACCCGGAACGCGTCGGTGTCGCGCGCGGCGACGACGGCCTGGTCGAGCGCGCCGACGCCCGCCAGCGCCGCGGCGAGCACGACCTCGCTGCGCGCGTGCAGCACCTCGAGCCCACCGGAGGTGCGCCGGCCACCGATGGACGCGATGTAGTCCTCGGCGCCGAAGTAGACGGCCAGGCACCCCGCGGCCAGCTCCCGGCACCGCGCGACGCCCCGCACGGTCTCCAGGCCACCGATGACGGGCAGGCCGAGGCGCCCGGCCAGGTCGGCGAGCTGCGCGGGGTCCTCGAGCTTGGGCAGCACGACACCGTGCGCCGCCGATCCCGCGACCGCCGCGACGTCGTCCGCGTGCCACGACGTCGCGGTCGCGTTGACCCGCACGAAGATCTGCACGCCGGCCGGCAGCTCGGCGACGGCGCGCACCGCGGCCTCGCGGGCGTCGTCCTTGTCGCCGGCGGCGACGGCGTCCTCGAGGTCGACCGCGACCGCGTCCGGCGACCAGCGGGGGACCTTGGCGATCATCTCCGGCCGGTTGCCCGGTACGAAGAGCAGGCTGCGCGGGACGTTCACGCCGCGGGCCTCCGGTACATCAGGCCGGTCCGCGTGCAGGTGCACACGACCTCGTCGCGCTGGTTCCGCGCCCGGTGCGCGAACACCGCGATGCCGGCGTCGGGCCGCGACCGCGACTCGCGCAGCGACGCCACCTCGGTCTCCACCCGCACGGTGTCGCCGGGGTACACCGGCGCCGGGAACGTCACGTCGTCCAGCCCCAGCTGCGCGACGATCGTGCCCAGCGTCAGCTCCGGCACCGACAGCCCCACCACCAGGGCGAGGGTGAACATGCTGTTGACCAGCGGCCGGCCGAACTCCGTCGTCGCCGCGTACGCGTGGTCGAGGTGCAGCGGCGCGGGGTTCATCGTCATGGTCGTGAACAGCACGTTGTCGGTCTCGGTGACCGTGCGCCGGGTCGCGTGCTCGACCACCAGGCCCTCGCTCAGATCCTCGAACCAGAGGCCGCTCACGCCCGCACCGCCGTGGCCAGGGTGTCCAGTGAGCCCGGGTCCTCGAGCGCCGAGGTGTCGCTGCGGGCCTCGCCGTGCAGCAGGACCTCGCGCATCAGCCGTCGCATGATCTTGCCGGTGCGGGTCTTGGGCATCGCCGCGGTGACGATGACGCGGTCGGGGCGGGCGAGCCCGCCGATGGTGTCGCCGACGAGCGTGCGCACCTCGTCGGGGACGCCGTCCGCGTCCCCCGTGACCGTCACGAACGCCACCGGCACCGTCCCCTTCGTCGCGTCCGGGATGCCGACGACCGCCGCCTCGACCACCCGCGGGTGGGTGCCGACCACCGCCTCGATCTCCATCGTCGACAGCCGGTGCGCGGCGACGTTGATGACGTCGTCGGCGCGGCCCAGCACCCACAGGTGACCGTCGGCGTCGACGACGGCCTCGTCGTTCGTGGCGTAGCGGCCGGGGAAGCGGCCGAAGTAGGTCGAGAGGTAGCGCTCGTGGTCGTCCCACACCGTGCGCGCGAGCGTGGGGAACGGCCGGGTCATCACGAGGTTGCCCTTGACCCCGGCCGGCACCTCGGCGCCGTCATCGTCGACCACTGCGAACGCGTGCCCGGGCACCGGCGTCCCGGCCGAGCCGGCCTTGAGGTCGTCGACGCCGGTGACGGGGTAGGTCCACGTCGAGCCGGTCTCGGTCTGCCCGTAGGCGTTGACGATCGGCACGCCGAACGTCTCGGACGCCCAGGTGAACGTCTCGCCGTCGAGCGGCTCGCCCTGCACCGTGATCAGCGCGAGGCGCTCCAGCGGGTGCGCGGCCGCGAGGTCGTCGCCGAACTTGCGGAGCATGCGCAGCACGGTCGGCGCGCACAGCACCTGCGTGACGCCGTGGCGCGCGCACACGTCGTAGAACCGCGACGGGCTCGGCGTGTCCAGCGCGCCCTCGTAGCAGGCGATCGTCGAGCCGTGGGCCAGGCCGCCGATCACCGCCTGGATCGGGAAGGTCAGCCAGCCGACGTCGGCGGCCACCCAGTAGACGTCGCCCTCGGCCGGCCCGGCCTGCCAGTGGACGTTGGCCCACGTGCCGAGCAGGAAGCCGCCGACGGAGTGCACGACGCCCTTGGGGCGCGACTCGGTGCCGCTGGTGAAGATGAGGAACGCGGCCTCGTTGGGGTCGAGCGCGACGGTCGCGGCGCCCTCGGGGTGGTCGGCGAGGAGCTGCGCGTACGACACCTCGTCCCCGGACAGGGGCAGGTCGCGCCCGGTGCGGTCGACCACCACGACGTGCTCCACGGTCGGGGCGTCGGACCGCGCGGCGCGCAGCGTCTCCAGCAGCTCGACGACCTTGCCGCGGCGGTAGATGCCGTCCGCGACGACGACGGCTTTCGCCCGGGCGGCCGACAGGCGCGAGGCGACGGCGTCGCGGCCGAAGCCCGAGAACAGCACGGTGTAGATCGCGCCGATCTTGTTGCAGGCGTGGATCGCGGTGAACGCCTCGACGAGGTTGGGCATGTAGACCGCGACCACGTCGCCGGGGGAGACCCCCAGCGAGCGCAGCCCGCCGGCGAGCCGGTCGACCTCGTCGGCCAGCTCGGCGTAGGTCAGCGTGCGGGTGTCGCCGGGCTCGCCCTCCCACACGATCGCCGGGCGCTGCGCGGTGGCCGGGTCGTCGGCCCAGCGGTCGACGCAGTTGTCGGCGACGTTGATCCGCCCGCCGGAGAAGTAGCGGAAGTCGCCGAGCTCGCCCGAGCGCACGGTGTCCCACGGCGTGAGCCACCGGTGCTGGCCGGCGACCCAGGCCCAGTAGTCGTCGGGGTCGGCGTCGTGGAGCGCGCGGCACGCCGCCAGCTCCTCGGCCCGCTCGGCGGAGCGCCACCGGTCGGGCAGCGGGATCAGCGGCGCGGAGATCAGGGCGCCGAGGGTGTCGGAGGAGTCCATCGATCCTCTCCTAGACGGGGCTGACGAGGTGGTGGCGCCGGCCGGGCCGCCGGGTCCAGCCGTCGGCGTGGCGCAGACGCGTGACGAGCTCGCCGCGGAGCTCCTCGCCGGGCACGACGGCGTCGACGACGAGCTCGTCGCCCATGCGCAGCAGGTTGACCTCGGCGCGGTGCTCCTCGACGCGGGCGGCGACGAACGCCTCCCGCTCCTCGGGGTCCTCGATGGCGGCGATCTTGCCGGCGTACACGGCGTTCACCGACGCCTCGGGCCCCATCGCACCGATGAACGCGCTGGGCAGGGCGAGCGTCGCCCGCGGCTCGAACCCGGGCGCGCACATCGCGTAGAAGCCCGCGGCGTAGGCCTTGCGCAGCACCACCGTGAACTTCGGGACCTCGGCCGACGACATCGCCGCGATCATCTTCGCGCCGTGGCGGATGATGCCCTGGCGCTCGACGGCGACGCCGACCATGAACCCGGGCACGTCCTGCAGGAACACCAGCGGGACGTCGAAGGCGTCGCAGAGCGAGATGAAGCGGGCGGCCTTGTCGGCGGAGTCGACGTGGATGGCGCCGCTGCGCACCTGCGGCTGGTTGGCGACCAGCCCGATCACCCGGCCCTCCAGCCGCGCGAACCCGACGACGATCTCCTGCGCCCAGTCCGGCTTGATCTCGAAGAACGAGCCGGCGTCGACCAGCCGGTCGATCACCGTCTGGACGTCGTAGCCGACGGTCGGGTCCTCGGGCACGAGCCCGTCCCAGCCGGTGGCCTCGGGCTCGCGGGGCTCGGCGGCGGGCGGGGGCTGGTCGAAGTGGGCGGGCAGGTAGGTGAACAGCAGCCGCGCGGCGGCGAGGGCCTGCCAGTCCTCGTCGAACACCGCGTCGCCGCACCCGGAGACCTCGGCGTGCATCCGCGCGCCGCCCATCTCCTCGGCGGTGGTGCGCTCGCCGGTGACCTTCTCGGCCACGCGCGGCGACGCCAGGTACATCGACGCCTGCCCGTCGACCATGCCCACCCAGTCGGTGAACGCGGGCATGTAGGCCCCGCCGGCCGCCGACGGGCCGTGCAGGCAGCAGATCTGGGGGACACGGCCCGACAGCGCGACCTGCAGGTGGAAGATCCGGGAGGCGCCGCGGCGGCCCGGGAAGAAGCCCATCTGCTCGGTGAGGCGCCCGCCCGCGGAGTCGACGAGGTAGATCACCGGCAGCAGGTCGCGGTCGGCGCGCTCGAGGATGCGGATCTGCTTCTCGCACGTCCGCTCGCCCCACGACCCGGCCTTGACGCCGAAGTCGTGGGCGATGATCGCGACCTGCCGGCCCTCGATCTCGCCGACGCCGGTGATGACGCCGTCGGCGAGCATGCCGGGGTCGCTGGCCGCCGCGAGCAGCCCGTCCTCGACGAAGCTGCCCGGGTCGAGCAGGACCTCGAGGCGCCGGCGCACCGGCAGCTTCGCCGGCCAGCGCGAGGTGTCCCCGCCCTGGCGGGCGCGCTCGGCGGCGGCGAGCACGTCGTCCCCCGAGGGAGGTGCCGGCGCCCCGGGGGGAGGGGACGCCGACACCTCCCACGCGGGACCCGTGCCGTTGGCCGGGGCGGTCTCCGTCACGGGATCAGCCGCTTGGAGAGGATCTCGAGCTGGATCTCGTCGGTGCCGCCGCCGATGCGCAGGATGCGCACGTCGCGGTGGTGGCGGGCGACGGGCGTCTCCTCGAGGTAGCCCGCCCCGCCGAAGAGCTGCACCGCCTCGTCGACGACCCACGCCGCGGCCTTCGCGGCGAAGTACTTGGCCGCCGCCACCGAGCGGCCGGCGTCGGGGTGGCCGCGGTCGAGCCGGTCGGCGGCCTTGTAGGTCATGACCCGCGCGGCCTCGAGCTCGATCTCCATCGCGGCGAGGCGGTGACGGATGGTCTGGCGGCCGGTGAGCGGCTCGCCGGCGACCTCGCGGCCCCGGACGTACTCGGTCACCGTGTCGAGCGCCTCGGCGGCGTGCCCGACGCCCATCGCGGCGAGCGCGACCCGCTCGAGCTGGAAGGCGTCCATGATCTGGTGGAAGCCGCGGCCCTCGACGCCCAGCACCGCCTCCTCGCCGAGCACGACGCCGTCGAGGACGACCTCGCGGGTGTCCGACGAGTGCCAGCCCATCTTGGCCAGCGGCGCCCCGAACGAGAGCCCGGGCGTGCCGGCCGGCACGACGAACGTGGTGATGCCGCGGTGGCCGCCCGCGGGGTCGGTCTTGGCGCCGACGACGAGGACGTCGGCCAGGCCGGCGTTGGTGATGTACATCTTGCGCCCGTCGAGCACCCAGCCCTCGTCGGTCCTCGTGGCCCGGGTGGTGATGCCCGCGACGTCCGACCCGGCGCCCGGCTCGGTGACCGCGATCGAGGCGATGGCCTCGCCCGCGGCGATCGCGGCGGCCCAACGGTCGCGCTGCTCGGCGGTGCCGTGGCGGACGATGTGCGGGCCGGCCATGTAGGCGCTGACCAGGGCGCCGACCGCGATGCCGCCGGCGGCGCGGGAGAGCTCCTCGGCGAGCACGGTGACGGCGGTGGCCTCGCCGCCCTCGCCGGCCGACCCGCCGTACTCGGGCGGGGTCAGCAGGCCCAGCAGGCCGGCGTCGCCCATCTCCTTCCAGAGGCGCTCGGGCGGGCGCCCCTCGCGCTCCGCCTCGGCGACCACCGGGCGGACGCGCTCGTCGGTGAAGGCCCGGCACGTGCGCCGGAAGTCCTCGTGGACCTCGTCGAGGTCGTAACCCACCGGTGCTCCCTTGCGTTCGACCGACCGGTCGGACGAAGGTACCCCACATCACAGCGGGACGGTCAAGGCGTGGCAGCGGGCGGGGTGGGGATGGCGGGTGGGGGAGCGGGGTCGGCGGCCGGCAGCCGGGCCGACGAGCAGCGGCAGCGGATCCTCGCCGGCGCCGTGACCGTCTTCAGCCGGCGCGGCTACCGCGCGGCGTCGATGAACGAGGTCGCCGAGCAGGTCGGGCTGCGCAAGCCGACGCTCTACCACTACGTGCGGACCAAGCAGGACCTCCTCGTCGCCGTCTACGAGGAGGTGCTCGACGAGAGCCTGGCCCGCGGGCGCGCCATCGTCGCCCGGGCGTCGTCGACGCGGGAGGCGGTGCGCGAGCTGATCGTCGACCGCGCGGCGTACACCTGCGAGCACCGCGACCTGCTGACCATCTGCTTCGAGGAGGAGTCCGAGCTGCCGCCCGACCTGCGCCAGCCGATCCTCGAGCGCCGGCGCGTCTACGAGCGCCTCGTGCGCGAGGCCGTCGAGGACCACCTGCGCGAGAGCGGCCTGACCCTCCCGATCGCGGTGAACGTCTACGTCAACACCCTGCTGGGCGCGGCCAACTGGACCTACAAGTGGTTCGACCCCGCCGGCCCGCGCACCCCCCGCGAGCTCGGCGAGGACGTCGCGACGGTGCTGCTGGCGGTGCTCGACGCGGGCTGAGCGCCTACGCGGGCAGCAGCGCCTCGTCCTGCACGAAGATGCGCGAGACGGCCGGGTCGACCTGGTTCTCCGCCCGCATCCGCGTGATGAGGTCGGCGACGGTCACCCCGCGCAGGCCGGCGAGGGTGATCCGCCCGTCGTAGCGGCTGGCGATGCAGCGCTCCACCCGGGGCGCGTGCACCGCGGCGCAGTGCGCACGCACCCCGTCGGCCAGGGCGGCGACGAGCGCATCGAGCCCGTCCTCGCCGTCGAGGACGACCTCGACGCACGCCTGGTACTGCCGGTCGAGGGGCTTGGACATCACGGTGCCGGGGTGGTCGAGCGCCACCTCGATCTCCTCCAGCAGGTGCCGGCGCACCTTGCGCGCCGACCCGGCCAGCGCCGGGGCGAAGGTGTCGGCGACCCACGACCGGAACGTCGCGACGTCGACGTCCGGGCGGCGGCGCAGGAACAGCAGGTGCCGCAGCAGCCCGTCGGTGCCGTCGGGGGAGGGCGCGGTGCTGTCGACGAGCGTCTCCGTCGCGTCCCCCACGCTGGGATAGGCGAGCATCTCGCTGAGGAAGTTGATCCCGTCCAGCATCTGGAAGTGCGACGCCTCCTGGAACGTCGCCAGGTCCTCCATCGACGCGAAGGTCGCCTCGGGCACGCCGTGGAACTCGTCGGCCTCCGCCGGTGCGGCCGACACCCCGTCCACCGCGGGCCAGCGGGAGTCCGCGAACGACACCAGGTGCAGGAACACGCTGCGCAGGCCCGGGTAGCGGGCCGGGAGGGTGACGTGGACGTCCAGCCAGTACTGGCGGAACTCGGCCACCGTCATCCCCTCCTTCTTGCGCAGGGGCATGACGAGGGTCAGGGCGTCGGGCTGATCGGGCATGGGGACCTCCGGGTGAGCGGGATCACAGCCTGACCAGCCCGCCGCGCCCCGGTCAGGGACGGGTCCCGCTCACCGGGACAGCTCGCCGTCAGGCGTCCCGGAACACCGGGTCGCGCTTCTCGAACCCGGCGGTGACGGCCTCGACCTGGTTCGGGCTGCCGATGAGCGCGCCGATCTCCTCCTGCTCAGCCGCGAACCCCGTCGCCAGGTCGACCCGGCCGGCCAGGTCGAGCAGGCGCTTCGCGGCGCGCACGGCGTGGGGGCTGCGCCCGGCGATCCCCCGGGCGAGCTCGAGGGCGGCGCCGACGGGGTCGTCGTCGGTGCGCGTGCAGAGCCCGAGGGCCGCGGCCTCGGTGCCGCTGACGAAGCGGCCGGTCAGCGTCAGCTCCTTGGCGACGTCGCGGCCGACGAGCTCGGGCAGCACCTGGGTGCCGGTCATGTCGGGGATCAGGCCCCACTTCGCCTCGAGCACCGAGAGCCGGGCGTCGGGGGCGACGATGCGGATGTCGGCGCCGAGCGCGATCTGCAGGCCGCCGCCGAGCGCGTTGCCCCGGATCGCCGCGATCACCGGCACCGGCAGCTCCGCCCACACCCACGCCGCGCGCTGGCCCGTCGCCCGCGCCGGGCCGTCGGTGTCCGGGAGCTGCGCCGACGCCGAGAGCCGCTCGCCCGACGCCATCGCGCGGAACGACCCGAAGTCCAGCCCGGCGCAGAAGTCGGGCCCCTCGCCCGAGAGCACCACGACCCGCACCGAGCGGTCGGCCTTCAGCCGCTCGCCGGTGTGGACGAGGCCCTCGAACATCGCCGGGTCCAGCGCGTTGCGCTTGTCGGGACGCGCGAGCCGCACGTCGGCGACGCCGTCGGTGACCTCGACCGTGACCCGCTGCTCGTCGCTCATGGTCGCCAGTCTCGCAGCGACCGGCGCGTTCGCTGCTCCTGCGGCGCCGGAGACCGGCCGACGATGATCAGCACGCCCGTACGGTCACCCGGGAGATCGACATCGACCGTGAGGGCGGGCTGGGCTGACCACGGCGCCGGTCTTCCGTCGGCGTCCGACCCACTGCCATGCTCGCTGAACGGTCGTTCAGGAGGAGGTCGGTGTGGACTTCGCGCTCCCGGCGGAGCTGACCCAGCGGCTCGCGGCGCTCGACGACTTCATCGAGCGCGAGATCGTGCCGCTGCAGGAGCAGGACGACAACCAGCGCTTCTTCGACCACCGCCGCGAGTGGGCGCGCACCGACTTCGAGCACGGCGGCGTCCCGCGGCGGGAGTGGGAGGAGCTGCTCGCCGAGATGTTCCGCCGCGCCGACGCCGCGGGCTGGTTGCGCTACGGGCTGCCGGCGGAGGTCGGGGGCGGCGACGGCACCAACCTGGACATGGCGGTGATCCGCGAGCACCTCGCGCACCGCGGGCTCGGGCTCCACAACGACCTGCAGAACGAGTCGTCGGTGGTCGGCAACTTCCCGTTCGTCCACATGCTGCTGGCGTTCGCGACGCCCGAGCAGCGCGAGGAGTTCACGGAGCCGGTGCTCACCCGCACCGCCCGCCTCGGCTTCGGCCTCTCCGAGCCCGACCACGGCAGCGACGCCACGTGGATGGAGACGACCGCCGTGCGCGACGGCGGCGACTGGGTGATCAACGGCGCGAAGCGCTGGAACTCCGGGATGCACTCCGCGACCCACGACGTCGTGTTCGCCCGCACGTCGGGCGACGACGGCGACGCCCGCGGGATCACCGCGTTCTTCGTGCCCACCGACACGCCCGGCTTCTCGGTCGACTTCCACTGGTGGACGCTCAACATGCCCACCGACCACGCCGAGGTCAGCCTGCGCGACGTCCGCGTGCCGGACAGCGCGATCTTCGGGTCCGAAGGACAGGGACTGGACGTCGCGCAGACGTTCGTGCACGAGAACCGCATCCGCCAGGCCGCGTCGGGCGTCGGGGCCGGGCAGTACTGCATCGACCGCAGCGTCGCCTACGCCCGCGAACGCGTGACGTTCGGTGCCCCGCTGGCCACCCGCCAGGCGATCCAGTGGCCGCTGGTGGAGCTCCAGACCGAGGCCGAGATGCTGCGCGGCCTGGTGCGCAAGACCGCGTGGGAGCTCGACCGCGTCCCGCACGCCGAGGTCAGCGACCGCGTCTCGATGTGCAACTACCGCGCCAACCGCTTCGTCTGCGACGCCGCCGACCGCGCCATGCAGGTGCACGGCGGCCTGGGCTACTCACGGCACACGCCCTTCGAGCACATCTACCGCCACCACCGCCGGTACCGGATCACCGAGGGCGCCGAGGAGATCCAGATGCGGCGGGTGGCCGGCTACCTGTTCGGCTTCCAGGGCCCGCGGAAGGTCCGGTGACCGAGCTCGGGGCCGCGCTGGCCCGGCGGCTCACCGCGCTCGCCGGCGCCGACGTCACCGTCGAGGGCCTGCGGCGGCTCACCGCCGGCGCCAGCCGCGAGACGTGGTCGTTCAGCGCGGTCGGGCCCGGCGGGCGGCGCCGGCTGGCGCTGCGCCGCGACCAGCCGGGTGCCGACCGGCCCGCGGGCATGGCGCGCGAGGCGGCGGTCATCGCCGCGGCGGCGCGCGCCGGCGTCCGCGTCCCGCCGCTGGTGGACAGCGGCACCGACACCGCGACGGTCGGGTCGCCCTACCTCGTCACCGAGCACGTCGACGGCGAGACGCTCGGTCCGCGGCTGCTGCGGGAGGACCGGTACGCCGCCGCCCGCGCGGGCCTGGCCGCCGAGCTCGGGCGCACGCTCGCGCGCGTCCACGCGATCCCCGTCGCCGACGTCCCGGGCCTCGAGGCCGCCGACCCCGTCGAGAGCCTCCGCGCGACCTACGACGCCCTCGACGAGCCGCTGCCCGCCGTCGAGATCGCGCTGCGCCGCCTCGACCGCGAGCGGCCCGACGCGGTGGGCGAGGCCGTCGTCCACGGCGACTTCCGCCTCGGCAACCTCATGATCGACGAGGGCGGGCTGCGCGCGGTGCTCGACTGGGAGATGGTCCACCGCGGCGACCCCCGCGAGGACCTCGGCTGGCTCTGCGTCAAGTGCTGGCGCTTCGGTCGGGAGCTGCCCGTCGCGGGCCTCGGGACGGTCGACGAGCTGCTCGACGGGTACGCCGAGGTCGCCGGCGTCCGCCCCGACCCCGCGGCGGTGCACTGGTGGCGGGTGCACCGCACGGTGTGGTGGGCGCTCGGGTGCCGCGAGATGGCCGGGCGCCACCTCGACGGCACGACGCCGTCGGTGGAGCTCGCCGCGATCGGGCGCCGGGTCGCCGAGCAGGAGCACGACCTGCTGCTCGCCCTCGACGTGCCCGACACCGCCGACCGGCCGGCCGCCGAGGCGCCCCGCCCCGACCTGCCCGGACGCCCGTCGGCGACCGACCTCGTCGAGGCCGTCGCGGGGTTCCTGCGCGACGACGTCATGACCGTCGACGACGAGCGCCTGGCCTACCTGGCCCGCGTCGCCACGGGTGTCCTCGACGGCGTCGGCCGCGAGCTGCGGCTCGGCCCCGACCACGAGCGACGCCACCGCGAGCGCCTGGCCGGCCTCGGGTACCGCGACCAGGCCGACCTGGCCCGGGCGATCCGCAGCGGGGCGGTCGACGACACCGACCCGGCGCTGCTCGCCGCGGTCCGCGCCGACGTCACCGACAAGCTCGCGGTCACCAACCCGCGCTACGCCGCCCTGCCCGGACGATGAAGGAGGCCCCGTGCGCGCCGTGACCACCGGCCTGCGGTTCCCGGAGGGCCCGATCGCCCTGCGCGGAGGCGACGTGCTCGTCGTCGAGATCCGCCGCGGCACGTTGACCCGCGTCGCGCCGGACGGGCGCACGACCGTCGTCGCCGACTGCGGCGGCGGCCCCAACGGTGCCGCGATCGGCCCCGACGGGGCGGTCTACGTCTGCAACAACGGCGGCTTCGCCTGGCACGACCGCCCTGACGGCGTCACCGCGCCGGGCCACCAGCCCGACGACTACATCGGCGGGCGCATCCAGCGGGTGACGCTCGACGGGACCGTCACCGACCTCTACACGGCGTGCGACGGGCGCCCGCTGCGCGGGCCCAACGACATCGTCTTCGACGCCGCGGGCGGTTTCTGGTTCACCGACCTCGGCAAGAAGCGCGCCCGCGACCAGGACACCGGGGCGCTCTACTACGCCCACCCGGACGGCACCTCGATCACGGAGGTCGTGCACCCGCTGGTCGAGCCCAACGGGGTCGGCCTCGCGCCCGACGGCTCGCGCGTCTACGTCGCCGAGACGGGGCCGGGCCGGCTGTGGGCGTGGGACGTCACCGGGCCCGGGCAGCTCGGGCCCCGGCAGCTCCTGCACGGCTTCGAGGGCTTCCAGCCGCTCGACTCGCTCGCCGTCGACGGCGACGGCAACGTCTGCGTGGCGACGTTGGTGACCGGCGCGGTGAGCGTCGTGAGCCCCGGCGGGCAGCTGCTGCGGCAGGTGCCCGTCCCGGAGCACGATCCGTACGTCACCAACATCTGCTTCGCCGGCGCCGGGAGCCGCACGGCCTGGGTGACGTCCTCGGGCCGCGGCGTCCTCTACGTCACGGAGTGGGAGAGCGCGGGCCTGGACCCGGCGTTCAGTGTGTAGGCGTTCACGGCACGAAGGGATGACGGCATGGCCTGGGACTTCTCGACCGACCCCGAGTTCGCGCAGCAGCTCGCGTGGATGCGGGCGTTCGTCGACGACGAGATCCTGCCGCTCGAGACGCTCGACCTCGACGGCCCGACGCTGGACCGCCTGACGGCGCCGCTGAAGGAGGAGGTCAAGGCCCGGGGGCTGTGGGCCGCGCACCTGCCGCCGGAGCTGGGCGGCCAGGGCTTCGGGCAGGTCCGCCTGGCCCTCATGCACGAGATCCTCGGGCGGTGCGCGTACGCACCGGCGGTGTTCGGCAACAACGCGCCCGACTCGGGCAACGCCGAGCTCCTCGCGCTCGGCGCGACCGACGAGCAGAAGAAGCGCTGGATGGAGCCGCTGCTCGACGGCCGGCTGCGCAGCGCGTTCTCGATGACCGAGCCGGGCGCGGGCGCCGACCCGACCCTGCTGACCACCCGGGCCGAGCGCGTCGGCGACGAGTACGTCGTCAACGGGCACAAGTGGTTCACCTCGAACGGCTCGGTGGCCGACTTCCTCATCCTCATGGCCGTCACCGACCCCGACGCTGCGCCGCGGCGGCGGGCGTCGATGTTCGTGGTGCCGGCGGACACGCCCGGGGTGGAGATCCTGCGCGACGTCCCGACGATGGAGCACCCCGAGGAGCGGTTCGGGTACGTCGGCGGGCACGCCGAGATCCTCTACCGCGACGTGCGGGTGCCCGCGGAGAACCTCGTCGGCAACGAGGGCGACGGCTTCCTGCTCGCCCAGCAGCGCCTCGGGCCCGGCCGCATCCACCACTGCATGCGCTGGCTGGGGCAGTCGCAGCGGGCGTTCGACATGCTCTGCGAGCGGGCGGTGTCCCGGTATACCGCCGGGTCGCTGCTCTCGGAGAAGCAGATGGTCCAGGACTGGATCGCGACGTCGCGCGCGGAGATGACCGCGGCCCGGCTGATGACGCTGCAGGCGGCCTGGACGATGGACCAGGGCGGCACGGCGGCCGCGCTCACCGAGATCGCGATGATCAAGTTCTTCGGCGCGAAGGTCCTCTACGACGTCATCGACCGGGCCATCCAGGTGCACGGCTCGCTCGGCTTCACCGGCGACCTGCCGCTGGAGTCGATGTACCGCCACGCCCGCGCCGCGCGGATCTACGACGGGCCCGACGAGGTGCACAAGGTGACCGTCGCCCGCCGCACGCTGCGCGACTACGAGCCGCGCGAGGTCCCCTCCGAGCACGTCCCGACGCGGCGGGAGGAGGCGCGGCGGAAGTTCGCGCACCTGCTGGACGCCGCCGCCGTCGGCAGCTAGAAGTTGTCCCCGACCGAACCACTCCCCGAAGGAGGACCCCGGCGATGATCGCTGTGGGCGAGAAGATCCCCGACGTACCGCTGACCACGGTGGACGCCGCGGGGAACACGGAGTCCGTGCGCTCCGGAGAGCTCTTCGCGAGCGGACGGAGCGTGCTGTTCGGCGTCCCGGCCGCGTTCAGCCCGACGTGCAGCGACTCGCACCTCCCGGGCTTCGTGGCCCGGGCGGGCGAGATCACGGCCAAGGGCGTCGACCGGATCGTGTGCGTCTCGGTCAACGACCCGTTCGTCATGGGCGCGTGGGCGAAGGACCAGCAGGTCCACGGCGTCACCATGCTCGCCGACGGGTCCGCCCTGTTCGCGAAGGCCATGGGTCTGGACATGGACGGCACGGACTTCGGTCTCGGGGTCCGGTCGCAGCGCTACGCGGCGGTCATCGAGGACGGCACGCTGACCTGGATCGACGTGGAGGACGCGCCGCCGGACCACGAGAAGTCCACCGCCGAGGTGGTGCTGAGCAAGCTCTAGCGGCAGTCGACGATCCGCCGCGCGATGGCGGTGTAGCGCTCCACCAGCTCCGGGACGCCGAGCCCACCGTCGGGCTCGAACCACTGGGCGATGGCGTTGCACGAGGCGATCACCGCGCGGCGGGCGTCGTCGGGGTGCTCGCAGCGGAAGACGCCGCGGGCGACACCGTCGTCGACGAGATCGGCCCACAACCGGCTCGCCGCCGAGCGCATCTCCGCGAGGCGCTCGCGGTGGGCCGGTTCGAGGTTGCGCCACTCCGACGCCGCGATGGTGCTCTCCACCTGGCGGCTGACGCGGTACTCGACGGTCGCGCGGACCAGGGCTCCGAGGCGGGCGGCGGGGTCGTCGCCCGCCTCGCGCAGGGCCTCGTCGCAGCGGCCGAAGTACTCCGCCGTGCTCTCCTCGATCACGGCGGCCAGCAGGTCCTGCTTGCCGGCGTGCCAGTGGTAGAGCGCGGAGAGCGAGAGCCCGGCGCCGCGGGCGATGTCGCGGATCGACGTGCCGTGGTAGCCGCGCTCGGCGAAGCTCTCGCGCGCCGCCCGGGTGATCGCCTCCCGCCCGCCCCCGCGCGGGACGACGGGCGGGGCGGTGCCCGGGGACATCGCGTCACCATAGTGGCCGGGTGAACGGACGATCGATAGCTTGCGGGGACGCCGCCGCCCGACGAGAGGACCCCCGTGGACACCGACGTCCTGCTCACCGACCAGACCGACGGCGTCCGCACGCTGACGCTCAACCGCCCGCAGCGACGCAACGCGCTCGACGCGGGCTCGTGGCGGGCGCTCCACGCCGCGCTCACCGCGGCCCGCGACGACGAGGACGTCCGCGCCCTGGTGCTCACGGGTGCGGGCGGGGCGTTCTGCGCCGGCGCCGACGTCTCCGAGAAGCGCGAGGGTCACCCCCTCGACCGCATGCGCTTCGTCAACGAGATCGCGCTGATGCTCCACGAGCTGCCGGTCCCGACCGTCGCCCGGGTCGACGGCGTCGCCGTCGGCGCGGGGTGGAACCTGGCGCTGGGCTGCGACCTCGTGGTGGCCACCCCGACCTCGCGGTTCTCCCAGATCTTCGCCAAGCGCGGGCTCTCGCTCGACTTCGGCGGGTCCTGGCTGCTCCCGCGTCTGGTGGGGATGCAGCAGGCCAAGCGCCTGGCGCTGCTCGCCGAGATGATCGACGCCGACGAGGCGCTGCGCCTCGGGCTCGTGACGTGGGTGGTCGCGCCCGAGGAGCTCGACGGGTTCGTCGCCGACCTCACCGCCCGGCTCGCGGGCGCCGCGCCGGTCGCGGTCCGGCAGTCCAAGGCGCTGCTGCACGAGAACGCCGACCGCACCCTGCGGGACGCCCTGGCCAGCGAGGCCCGTACCCAGGCCGTCAACTTCGCCACCGCCGACGCCCCGGAGGCGTTCCGCGCCTTCACCGAGAAGCGCGACGCGACCTTCACCGGCGAGTGGGCCGTGGGCCGGTGACCGGCCTGTTCGACCTCTCGGGGCACGTCGCGCTCGTGACGGGCGGCAACTCCGGGATCGGGCTCGGGATGGCCCGCGGGCTGGCGCGCAGCGGCGCCGACGTCGCGATCTGGGGGACGAACACCGCGCGCAACGAGGCGGCGGCGGCCGAGCTCGCCGCGTTCGGCACCCGGGTGCGGTCCTGGCCCTGCGACGTCGGCGACGAGGACGCCGTCACGGCCGCGTTCGACGGGGTCGTCGAGCACTTCGGGCGCGTCGACTCGTGCTTCGCCAACGCCGGGATCGGCGGGTCGGGGACGCGGTTCGTCGACACCACGCTGGCGGAGTGGCGCCGGGTGACGCGCGTCGACCTCGACGGCGCGTTCCTCACGTTGCGGGCCGCGGCCCGGCACATGGTCGACCGGGGCGGGGGCGGGGTGCTGGTCGGCACCTCGAGCGTGTCGACGGTGCACGGCGCGCCGCGCAACCAGGCCTACGCGGCCAGCAAGGCGGGGCTGACGGCGATCATCAAGGGCGTCGCGGTCGAGCTCGCGCGGTACGGCGTCACCGCGCACTCGATCGTCGCGGGCTGGACCGAGACCCCGCTGGCCAGCGGCGTCCTGCACGACGAGCGCTTCGAGCGCGCCGTGATGCCCCGGATGCCGCAGCGGCGCTGGGGGACGCCGGACGACTTCGCCCGGCTCGCGGTGTACCTCGCCGGCGGGGCCGGCGGCTTCCACACCGGCGACGAGATCGTCGTGGACGGCGCGTACTCGATCTTCTGACTCGATCTCGCGGGCCTGCAACCTGGGTGCAACCCCTGCCGCCGGACGGCGTGGTCGGCTTCACTGTCACCCACGCCACACGACCGCGGGCGGGTGCGGGCGGACGCCCCCGGTCGGCCGACGTCGCCCGCGTGGAGGTAGCAGTGACCCAGACCGTCGAGAGTGCCCGCACCGACGCCGGCGCGCGGGTGGACTCCTGGCTGGACGAGTTCGCCGCGGCGGTCTCGGCCGGCGACGGTGACCGCGCCGCGGCGCTCTTCGCCGACGAGTCCTACTGGCGCGACCTCGTGTCGTTCACCTGGAACCTGATCACCGTCGAGGGACCCGCGTCGGTCGCCGACGTGGTGCGCTCGGACGCCGCGCGCGGCGTCGCGCCCGTGACCTTCGAGGTCAGCGGGGAGCCGACCGAGGCCGACGGCGTGACCGAGGCCTGGCTCAAGTTCGAGACCGCGATCGGCCGCGGGACCGGGCACCTGCGGCTGAACGCCGACGGCAAGGCCTGGACGCTGCTGACCACCCTCGACGAGCTCAAGGGCCACGAGGAGCCGGCCAGCCCGAACGCCGAGCGGCCGTTCGGCACCGAGCACGGCGCGAACCCCGACCGCGTCACGTGGAAGGAGCGCCGCGAGGCCGAGGCCGCCGAGCTCGGCTACACCCGCCAGCCCGAGGTCGTCATCATCGGCGGCGGCCAGGGCGGCATCGCCCTCGGCGCGCGGCTGCGCCAGCTCGGCGTCGAGACGATCATCGTCGAGACCAACGAGAAGCCCGGCGACTCGTGGCGCAAGCGCTACAAGAGCCTCGCCCTGCACGACCCGGTCTGGTACGACCACCTGCCCTACCTCAAGTTCCCGGACAACTGGCCGGTGTTCTCGCCGAAGGACAAGATCGGCGACTGGCTCGAGATGTACGCCAAGGTCATGGAGCTGAACTACTGGGGCTCCACGACCGCCAAGAGCGCCTCGTTCGACGAGTCCTCCGGCGAGTGGACGGTCGTCGTCGACCGCGACGGCGAGGAGGTCACGCTCCGGCCCCGCCAGCTGGTCTTCGCCCTGGGCGTCTCGGGCAAGCCGAACATCCCCGAGATCCCCGGTCGGGAGAGGTTCCAGGGCGAGGTGCAGCACTCCTCGCAGCACCCGGGCCCCGACGCGTACAAGGGCAAGAAGGTCGTCGTCATCGGGTCGAACAACTCGGCGTTCGACATCTGCGGGTCGCTGTGGGAGGTCGGCGCCGACGTCACGATGGTGCAGCGCAGCTCCACCCACATCATCCGGTCCGAGACGCTCATGGAGTACGCGCTGGGGGACCTCTACTCCGAGCGCGCGGTGGCCAGCGGCATCGACACCTACACCGCGGACATGGTGTTCGCGTCGCTGCCGTACCGGATCATGCACAACTTCCAGAAGCCGGCGTACGACAAGGCCCGCGAGGTCGACGCCGACTTCTACCAGCGGCTCGAGGACGCCGGGTTCGAGCTCGACTTCGGCGACGACGACTCCGGGCTGTTCATGAAGTACCTGCGCCGCGGCTCGGGCTACTACATCGACGTCGGTGCCGCCGAGCTCGTGGCCGACGGCAAGGTCAAGCTGGCCAAGGGGCAGATCACCGAGTTCACCGAGGACGGCATCGTCCTCGACGACGGCACCCGCCTCCCGGCCGACCTCGTCGTCTTCGCCACCGGCTACGGCTCGATGAACCGCCGGGCCGCCGACATCATCGGCCAGGAGATGGCCGACAAGGTCGGCAAGGTCTGGGGCCTCGGCTCCGACACCACCAAGGACCCCGGTCCCTGGGAGGGCGAGCAGCGCAACATGTGGAAGCCGACCCAGCAGGACAACCTGTGGTTCCACGGCGGCAACCTGCACCAGTCGCGCTTCTACTCGCTCTACCTCGCCCTGCAGCTCAAGGCGCGGTCGGTCGGCATCCCGACCCCGATCCACGGGCGCCAGGAGGTACACCACACCGCCTGAGACCCGCCCCCTGGACGAACGAACGGCGCTCTCGCTGCTACCGAAGCAGCGAGAGCGCCGTTCGTTTCTCGGGTGGGTCGGCGATCGGACGCCGGCCCTGCGCCGATCAGGTGCGCGCGGGCTCGACGGCGAGGTCGAGGACGACGTCGCCCCGGGTGGTGCGGCCGTCGTGGAGCACGATCCGCTGCGCGCTGGGGGCGAGCCCGGCGGCGCCGGCGACGAGCAGGTGGTCGCCCGCGCCGGCGGCCAGCGCGTAGTCGCCGCCGTCGTCGCTGACGGTGCGGCCCGCCTCGCGTCCCTGGGTGTCCACGAGCGTCAGCGTCGCCCCGGCCACGGCGCGGCCGGCCGCGTCGCGCACGACCCCGGCGAGGCCGGTGCCGGCGGGCTCCGGTGCGGCCTGCTCGGCGTTCTGCGTCCGCGTCGTCACCGCGCCGCGCCCGGTGGTCCGGCCCAGCGGCACGAGGAACCCGACCACCACGGCGCCGACCACGAACAGGCCGGCGGCGACGACGAACGCCACCGTGTACCCGTGCAGCGCCGCCGCGATCGGCGGGCCGGCGAAGCCGACGGCCGCGGTGCCGGCGATGCTCGAGAGCAGCGCGGTGCCGACCGACCCGCCGACCTGCTGCATCGTGTTCACCGACGCCGACGCGACACCGGCGTCCCCGGGGTCGACGCCCAGCGTCGCGGTGTTGATCGAGGTCGACATCGCCGTGCCCATGCCGAGCCCCATCATCATCAGCGGGCCGAGGATGTGGGCCGCGTAGCCGGACTCCGGGGTGAGGAACGAGAACCAGAACAGCGCGCCCGCGGCGAGCAGCATGCCGACGACCAGCAGCGGCTTGGGCCCGGTGCGCGGGAGCAGCAGCGCCGGCACGGTGTTCGCGGCGAGGACGATGCACGCGACCATCGGCAGGAACGCCACCCCGGTCATCAACGGGGAGAAGCCGAAGACCTGCTGCATCGTGTAGGCGAGGAACAGCGAGACGCCGAACATGCCCGTGGTCAGCACGAGGATCGTGAGGAACGACCCGCCGCGGAAGCGGTCGAGGACCACGCGCAGGGGCAGCAGCGGGGCGGCGACCTTGCGCTGCACGAGCACGAAGGCCACGAGCAGCACGAGCCCGACCGCGAGGAACGCGTAGACCAGCGGCGACGACCAGCCGTCGGTCTCGGCGCTGGCGAAGCCGTAGACGATGCCGAACAGCCCGGCCGAGGCCAGCACGGTGCCGACGACGTCGAGGTGCGGCCGGTGCTCCACCGGGTGGGCGGGCAGCAGGATCGATGCCCCGAGGAACGCGACCGCGGCGAAGACGGCGTTGACGTACATGCACCAGCGCCAGTCGACGTACTGGGTCAGCGCGCCGCCGAGCAGCAGCCCGATCGCGGCGCCCGAGCCGGCGAGGGCGGCGAACACGCCGAAGGCGCGCGCCCGCTCCCGGCCCTCGGTGAACGTCGTCGTCAGCAGCGAGAGGGCGGCGGGGGCCAGCAGCGCCCCGAACACGCCCTGGAGGGCGCGGGCCGCGACGAGCAGCTCGAACCCGGGCGCGAGGCCCCCGAGCACCGAGGCGGCCGCGAAGCCGACCAGGCCGACGAGGAAGGCGCGCTTGCGGCCGAACAGGTCCGAGAGCCGGCCACCGAGCAGCAGCAGGCTGCCGAAGGCGAGCGCGTAGGCCGTGACGATCCACTGGCGCTGCGCGTCGTCGAAGCCGAGGTCGGCCTGGGCCGACGGCAGGGCGATGTTCACGATCGAGTTGTCGAGGATGACCATGAGCTGGGCGATCCCGATCACGGCCAGGATCAGCCAGCGACGCCGGTCCGGCGAGGTGGCTGCCGCAGGAGAACTCACGAGGCGTACGACCGTTCTGAGCGATTCCGGGGGGTTCGAGCAGGTCGGGAACGACGCTGTCCCCGGTGTTCGACGCTATGACCTCGAGCGCGGTCGACGTCCAGCCGATTCCCGCCTCCGGTCGGGAGTCGACGAACGGTCGGTGGGGCACGCTGGCGGCATGGAGTACACGAAGCTCGGCTCGACCGGTCTGGACGTCTCGCGGATCTGCCTGGGCGCCATGAGCTACGGGGAGAAGAACGACCGGTGGCCGTGGGCCCTGCCCGCCGACGAGGCGAAGCCGTTCTTTCGCCAGGCGCTCGACGCCGGGATCAACTTCTTCGACACCGCCGACGTCTACTCCGGCGGCACCTCCGAGGAGATCACCGGCCGCTGGCTGAACGAGATGGCCGACCGCGACGAGGTCGTCGTCGCCACCAAGGTGTTCAACCGCATGCGCCCGGGCCCGAACGGCGCGGGCCTCTCGCGCAAGGCGATCATGACGGGGATCGACGCCTCGCTGCGGCGGTTGAACATGGACTACGTGGACCTCTACCAGATCCACCGCTGGGACTACGACACGCCGATCGAGGAGACCGTCGAGGCCCTCCACGACGTCGTCAAGGCGGGGAAGGTCCGCTACATCGGGGCGTCGTCGATGTTCGCGTGGCAGTTCGCGAAGGCGCTGCACACGCAGGACGGGAACGGCTTCACGCGGTTCGTCACCATGCAGGACCACTACAACCTGCTCTACCGCGAGGAGGAGCGCGAGGTGCTCCCGCTCTGCGCGGACGAGGGCATCGGCGCGATCCCGTGGAGCCCGCTGGCCCGGGGCAAGCTCACCCGCGACTGGGACGACTCGACCACGCGGGGTGAGACCGACGAGTTCGGCAAGACCCTCTACCGCGACTCCGACCGCCACATCGTCGAGAGGGTCGCCGAGGTGGCGGAGAAGCGCGGCGTCTCCCGGGCCCAGGTCGCGCTCGCGTGGGTGCTGAACAACCCCGTCGTCGACTCGCCGATCGTCGGGGCGACGAAGGAGCACCACCTCGCCGACGCCGTCGCGGCCGTCGACCTGCGCCTCGACGACGACGAGATCGCGAGCCTCGAGGAGCGCTACGAGCCGCGGGGGATCGCCGGGCACCGCTGATCACGGTCCCGGTGACGAACACCCCCGGGATCGAGGGGGTTCGTCACCGGGACGGCGATCTTCGCGGGGACGCCCGCGCGCTCAGTCGCCGCTCGACGAGCCGCTGTCGGACGAGCCGCTGTCGGACGAGTCGCTGTCCGACGAGCCGCTGTCCGACGAGACGTGGTCCGAGGAGCCGTGGTCCGAGGACGAGCTGTCCGAGGAGCCGCTGTCGGACGAGCCGCTGTCCGACGAGCCGCTGTCGGACGAGCCGCTGTCGGACGAGCCGCTGTCCGAGGAGCCGCTGTCCGACGAGCCACTGTCCGACGAGCCGTGGTCCGAGGAGCCGTGGTCCGAGGAGCCGTGGTCCGAGGACTCCTCGTCCGACGAGGACTCGTCGGACGACGAGCTGTCCGACAACGAGCTGTCCGACGACGAGCTCTCCGACCTGCTGTGGTCGGAGGACCCGGAGGACCAGCTCCCGGAGGACGAGTCGTCCGAGGAGTCGTGCGACGAGGCGTCCGAGGACGAGCTCTCCGACGACGAGCGCTCCGAGGACGAGCGCTCCGAGGACGAGTCCTCCGACCGGTCCCGGTCGGCGGACCCCTGCTCGGAGGACGACCCGTCGGACGACGAGTCCTCCGACCGGTCGCGGGAGCCGTCGTCGGCGGACGGGCGCTCCCGGCCGGAGTCGTCCGACTCCTCGCCGCCGGAGGAGCGGCCCGACGTCGCGTCGTCCGCGTCCGTGGTGCCCTGGTCGGCGTCGGCCTGCCGGCCGCCGTCCGGCAGGCCGCCGAGCGCCTCGCCGAGCCGGGTGGTGACCTCGCGCCGGATGCCCTCGCGGAGGTCGTCGCCGATGCTGCCGGGGTCGACCGTCCGGCTGTCCTCGCGGCCCTCCTCGCGGTCCTGCCCGCCGCCCCGCTCGTCGCTCTGGCGGCTGACGAGGTCCTCGGCGGTGCGGGGCGCGGCGTCGGCCGGCTCGTCGTCGTCCTCGGCCGGTGAGCCCCCCGAATCCGGACGCAGGGCCGTGGGCAGGACGGCCTCCTCGCTGCGCGGCGTCCGCGGGCCGTCGCCGCCCCGATCCGGGCCGCCGGAGTCGTCCGACGAATCCGGACGCTCCGACGACGACTCCCCGACGAGACCCCCGACGGGGTCGACCGCCCCGGCGAACGGGACCGCGTCGAGCGCCCGGAGCGGGGTGGCCGGCCCGTCCTGCTCCTCGGGTGCGCCGCCCCGTCCCGGGCGCTCCGAGGGGGCTGTCTCGCCGGACGGCGGGTCGAGCAGGTCGCCGACGGCGCCGGTGGTGCCCGTGACGGCGTCGCCCAGGGCGCCCGTCGTCTCGCGCACCGGCTCGGAGACCGAGGGGCTGACGGGCTCGGGGAAGGCGTCGGCGAGCTGGTCACCGCCGCGGGCCACCGTCTCGCCGACGCTCCGGCCCGCGTCGCGCGCGGTGTCGCCGCCGGCGCCGGCCGCCTCGTCGACGGGCGCGGTGACCGGCTCGGGGAAGTCGGGCAGCGTCGCGGCCGCGGGCCCGTCGCCGCCCGACGGACGCACCGGCGGCTCGCCGGTCTCGGGGAGGGCGACGGCGGGGTCGCCCGACTCGGGCTCGCGGGCCACGGTCGCCGGGTCCGTCGAGGCGGCGCCGGAGGAGTTGTCGCCCTCGGGCCCGGTGTCGCGTCCCGGGTCCTGCGCGAGCTCGTCGACCTGCTCGGCCAGCGGGGCCGTGATGTCGCGCGTGTCGGGCACCGGCGACGCGGCCGCCGTGGACACGTCCTGCCCGAGCGCCTGGACCTGCTGCTGGAGCAGCTCGACCTGACGCTGCGCGCTCTCGCGCTGGGAGCCGAGGTCCACGCCGACGGGTGTCGGCCCGCGGGTGGCCGCGTCGAGGTCGGCGAGGCGCTGCTGGGCCATCGCGAGGCCGGCCTGCGCCTGCTGCAGATCGGTCCACGCGGCGAGCTGCGACTCCAGGAGGAGCCGCTGGCGCTCGAGCCACTGGCGACGCTCGATCAGCGCGTTGACCTCGGAGGGACGGCGCCGCGCGTCACCGACGGCCGCGGTCCACCGGGCCTCCGACGCGCGCGCCTGGTCGAGCTGCTGCGAGATCGACGCGAGCGCGACGTTGGCGTCGGTGAGCCACTGGCCGCTCGGCACCGGCACCGACGCGGGCTGCGCGCTCGGCGTGGGGGTCTGGGTGCGGTCGAGCAGCGAGACGCCGCCACCGAAGGCCAGCGCCACGACGAGACCGCCGGCGACGACCGCCCGCGCGCGCTTGGAGTGCTGCTTGCGCAGGCGGCGCAGGGGGACCGGTTGGCGCCGCAGGGCCGGCGGGACCCGGTCCGGGGCGCCGGTCGGCCGCGCGGTGGGGGTGGGCTCGGGTGCCTCGGCGGGGAGCTCGGCCACCTCGGCGGCGGGGAGGGTCGACTCGACCGGCGTGGCCTCATCGGCGGCCGCGTCGTCGGCCACCGGGGTCTCGTCCGCTACGGCCTCGACCGGCGTCTCGGCCGCCTCGACCGTCTCGGCCGGCGCGGTCGGCAGCACCGCGGCGGTGGCGGCGGTGTCGGCGGGGGAGGGCGCCGACCGGGCCGAGCGCAGGCGTGCGCTGCGGGCGGCGGTGCGGTGTGCGGGGCAGCAGAACTTGCGTTGCGGCCCTCTCTCCGGCTGCTCGATCTCCTCGGTGCATCCCTCGAGAGCGCACTGGACGGCCATCTGGTTGAGCCCCTCCCGCACCCGGAAGTCCCACGTCCGGGGCTACTTCTGTCGTGTGATCGCCACCGTGCGCGACCGATCCGCCCGAAAAGAGAACATCGACGACCTCGGCGACACAAGGTCGTTCACGAAACGTTAGATCGTGGGTCGGCCCCGCGTCCGGCGAATCGGAGAACTCGTACCGTTGGATTGACGGATTGTTGAACAACTCCGACGATAGCCGATGTGCAGCAGGCAGATCCAGAGCTGATCGAGGTGCGCGCCGGGTCAGGCGTCGAGCGCCTGGCCGTAGGCGTCGAGCAGGTGGGCCTCGGCGTCGCGGAGGTAGGTGTCGAGCGCGTCGGCCGCGGCGGCCAGGTCGCCCGCGGCGACGAGGTCGGCGAGCGCGACGTTGCGCGCGACGTAGGGCTCGTGCATCGCCCGCGCGTCGGGCAGCACCACGAACGCGAGCCGCAGCTCCGCGACGACCCCGCGCATCTCCTCGTCGATGCGGGAGTTGGCGGCCAGGGCAGCGAGCGCGAGGTGCACCGACGCGTTGGCCGTGCCGGCGCCGTCCCAGTCGTCCGCGGCGGCCGCGCGCTCGCCCTCGCGCGCGGCCTCCACGACCGCGATGACCGCGTCCGGCGCCGCCGTCCCGCGCTCGGCGGCCTCCCGCAGCGCGCCGCACTCGAGCGCGCGGCGCAGGCCGCAGAGGTCGGCCAGGTCGTCGCGCCCGAGGCGCCGCACGAACACGCCGCGGTGGCGCTGGTGCTCGACGAGACGCTGGGCCGAGAGTCGCTGGAGCGCCTCGCGGATGGTGTTGCGCGAGACCCCGAGCGCCTCGACCAGCTGCTCCTCCGTCAGCTGGACGCCCGGCCGCAGCGTCCCGTCCAGCACCTGCGTGCGCAGCAGCCCGGCCACGCGCTCGGAGGTAGAACCGACGTCGAGCCGCTCACGCTGGAGCGCGAGGGACGCCGTCCAGCCGGCGGGGGCGCTGCGCGTCATGTCGCGAGCGTACGACGGTCGCCCGACGATCCGATCCTCCGGCACGAGGATCGTCCGACGATCGGTGGATCGCGGTGACGGCGCCGGCGCCGGACGTGCGCCCGTACGGGGACGCCGGCGTGCTCGTCGAGGTCGCGGACGTCGCGCAGGCCGTCGCGCTGCACGCGGCCCTGCGGGCGACGCCGCCGCACGGCCTGGTCGACCTCGTGCCCGCCGCCCGGTCGGTGCTCGTCCGCGTGGCCCCCGGCACCGACCTGGCCGCCGTCGCCGCCGCCGTCGCCACCGCCGTCCGCGCGGTGCGGACCACGGCGGCCGGGCAGGACCCCGGAGGGGCGGGTCCGGTGGTGGAGATCCCCGTGGTCTACAGCGGGGAGGACCTCGACGACGTCGCCCGCCTCACCGGCCTCGGCGCGCGCGAGGTCGTCGAGGCCCACACCGGACAGACGTGGACGGTGGCGTTCGCCGGCTTCGCGCCGGGCTTCGGCTACCTGGCGGGGGCGGACGAGCGCCTGACCGTCCCGCGGCTCCGGGTCCCGCGCACCGGCGTGCCCGCCGGGGCGGTGGGGCTCGCCGGCGAGTTCAGCGGGGTCTACCCCCGGCCATCGCCCGGCGGGTGGCAGCTGATCGGCCGTACGGACGCCCCCCTGTGGCGGCCCGACCGCGACCCGCCGGCCCTCCTCACGCCCGGCGCCCGGGTCCGCTTCGTGGAGCGTGCCGCGTGACCGCCGCCCTGACGGTGCTGGCCACCGGCCCGCTGGCCACGGTCCAGGACCGCGGCCGGCCCGGGCGCAGCGATCTGGGCGTCGGGGTCTCCGGGGCGGCGGACCGCCGCGCCTTCGCGCTCGCCAACCGGCTCGTCGGCAACGACCCGGCGGCCGCCGGTCTCGAGGTCACCGCGGGCGGGCTCGTGGTGCGCGCTGGGGAGCGGATGGTGGTCGCGGTGACCGGCGCCCCGGGGCCGGTGCTGGTCCGCCGGCCGAGCGGGCGGCTGCGGCCCGCCGGGCTGGCCCGCCCCGAGGTCCTGTCGCTGGGGGACGAGCTCCGCCTCGGGGCGCCGGACCGCGGGCTGCGCTCCTACGTCACCGTGCGCGGCGGGGTCGACGTCCCGGCGGTGCTGGGCAGCCGGTCGACCGACGTGCTCGCCGGCCTCGGGCCGCCGCCGCTGCGGCCGGGGGACGTCCTGCCTGTCGGCCAGGACGTCGTCGGCCCGGTGCCCGCCTGCGACGGCGTGCCGGTGTCCGCGCCGGACGGGGGCGAGGTGACGCTGCACGCGGTGCCGGGACCGCGCGCCGACTGGTTCGATGCCGACGCCCTGCGCGCGCTGTTCGGGCGGCCGTGGGAGGTGACCCCGGCCAGCAACCGGGTGGGCATGCGGCTGCACGGACCGGAGCTCGGGCGGACACCGTCCCGGGCCGGGACGGAGCTGCCCAGCGAGGGCGTCGCGCGCGGGGCGATCCAGGTGCCGGCGTCCGGGCAGCCGCTCGTGTTCCTCGCCGACCACCCGGTGACCGGCGGTTATCCCGTCGTCGCCGTGCTGCGCGACCGCGACGTGGACGTCGCCGCGCAGGTCCGTCCGGGGCAGCGTCTGCGCCTGCGCGTCGAGGCGCCGCCGAACATTCCACGTCTGTCCTCTTGAGGGATTGTTGAACAATCCCTACGGTGAACCCCGTCACCGATCCGGGCCGCGTCGCCGATGACCCGGCGGAACCCCCGTAGGAGGTCGCCATGACCGATACCCCCACCAGCGCAACGGGCGCCGCACCACCACGGCGGTCGTCGCGCGTGATCGTCGCCAGCGTCGTCGGCACCTCGCTCGAGTGGTACGACTTCTTCCTCTACGGCACCGCCGCCGCGCTCGTGTTCAACAAGCTGTTCTTCCCGAGCTTCGACCCGCTGACCGGCACGCTGCTGGCGTTCACCACCTACGCGGTCGGCTTCGTGTCGCGGCCGCTGGGCGGGTTCGTCGCCGGCCACTACGGCGACCGGTTCGGGCGCAAGAACGTCCTCGTCGTGACGCTGCTGGTCATGGGCGCGGCGACGTTCCTCATCGGTTGCCTGCCGAGCTACGCGGCGATCGGGACGGCGGCGCCGATCCTGCTGGTGGCGCTGCGCTTCCTGCAGGGTCTCGGGCTCGGCGGGGAGTGGGCCGGCGCGGTGCTCATGTCCCTCGAGAGCGGGGACCCGAAGAAGCGGGGGCTCAACGCGAGCTGGCCGCAGATCGGGGTGCCGGTGGGCAACCTGCTCGCCGCGGCCGTCCTCGCCCTGCTCAACGTGGTGCTCAGCGAGGAGGCGTTCCTCTCCTGGGGCTGGCGCACCGCGTTCTGGGGCTCGGCGCTGCTGATCCTCGCCGGGCTGTGGATCCGGCTGACCGTCGCCGAGAGCCCGGTGTTCGCCGAGGCCGCGCAGAGCGGGCGCAAGTCGTCGATGCCGCTGATCGAGGTGTTCAAGCGCCACCCGCGCGGGCTGCTCGTCGCGATGGGGGCGCGCATCGGCACCGACGTCGCCTTCTACACGTTCGTGCTGTTCATCCTCACCTACATCACCACCGAGCTGGGCCTGCCCCGCGGCCTCGGGCTGAACGCGGTGCTCATCGGGTCGGCCGCGCAGCTGGCGCTCATCCCGTTCTTCGGGGCGCTGTCCGACCGCTTCGGCCGGCGCCCGGTCTACATGGCCGGCGCGGTCGCGGCCGGCATCTGGGCGTTCGCGTTCTTCCCGCTGCTCGACACGCGGTCGACGGTGGTGATCATCCTGACGACGGTGGTCGCGCTGGCCACCCACGCGGCGATGTTCGGGCCGCAGGCGGCGTTCATCGCCGAGCTGTTCTCCACCGAGCTGCGCTACAGCGGCGCCTCCATCGGCTACCAGGTCGCGGGTGTGCTCGGCGGGGCGATCGCCCCGATCGTCGCGGTCGCCCTGCTCGACACCTTCGGCTCGGGCTTCGCGATCGCGCTGTACGTGCTGGCGATGATCATCATCACCGTGATCGCGCTGTGGTTCGCGCCGGAGACGGCGAACATCGGCCTGCAGGACGAGCACCCCGACGTCGAGCACGCGGCCGGCGACACCGACGCCCCGACCGTCGCCACGCGGACCTGACCCGACCGCACCTGGCCTGCTCCGGGCCTGCACCTGGCCCCGTCCCCGGACCCCGGGGGCGGGGCCTTCTGCTGTGCGGGGCGTGATCGGTCTGCGTGCTCGACCCGATGTCACGTGCCCGCGCGAGCGACCGAGCTCCTGGTGGGGTGCCGACCGGCACGGTCCGCAGGTCGGCGAGCACGTCGATCATGCACAGCGTGCCTCTCGTCGCCGTGATCACTCCGGCTGCTCCACCGGGGCGTCCGGAGAGCCGGGGATCCGCCGGTCGAGGGTCGGCGTCGCACGAGCGAGCGGGGAGTTCGCGCGCAGAGAAGCAGCAACCGCCCGTTCGCTGCCGGTGGGGGACGGGCGACTGCCTCGGCGGGCGGTACCCCGGGAGCCCGGGGCACGGCGGGCGGTACCCCGGGAGCCCGGGGCGCCGCCCGCCGTGCGGTCAGCTCGTCGCGATCCGCAGCCCGTCGCCGGCGAGGATCCGGTCGGCGTCGTGGATCTGCGGGTTCAGCTCGAGCAGGTGGTCGACCGTCGTGCCGTGCTGCTGGGCGTAACCCGTCAGCGTGGCGCCGTCGGCGATGACCACGACGTCGCTCGGTGGCGCCGGCACGGTCAGGACCTCACCGGGGGTGATCCGGTCGGGGTCGGACAGCCCGTTGTCGGCGGCCAGCAGCTCGACGGGCACGCCGGTCTGCGTGGCGATGCCGGCGAGGGTGTCGCCGGCCACCACCGTGTAGCCCACCGCGGGCACCGGGGCCGGCACCGCCGAGGGCGCCGGCGCCGGCGACGGGGCCGTGGCCACCGGCGCCGGTGCGGGGGCGGCCGCCGGCGCGCTCTCGCCGAGGGCGCCCCCGAGGAGCCCCAGCAGCAGGGCGGCGCCGAGGGTGACGGCGACGGCGAGGCCGACCGCGCGGCGCATGACGGCGGCGAGGTCGGGGGTCCGGCTGGTCGTGCTGGTCATGATCGTTCCTCCTGGGTCGTGAGGGGGATGTCGTGGTCGGGGCCGGTCACGGCCGCGGAGGCCCCCTCGCCCGCGGAACAGCGGTGAGGTGCAGCCAGCGCCCGGCGAGGTCGCCGGCGTGGGTGTCGTGGCCGCCGGGAAGGGCGTGCCGTCGGCGTGGTGGCGCTCGTGGGTGAGGACATCACGCCACCAGGCCGCGACGGCGGGCTCGTCGTGGCGGGCGGCGACGGCGGCGGCGCGTTCGGCGGGGACGACCACGACGCCGCCGGCGGTGAAGGCCAGGGTCCGGTCGACGACCTCGCGCGCCCGGTCCGCGGCGAGGCCGCGACGCTCGAGCTCGGCGCGCAGGACGTCGGCGGGCACGGTGCGCACCGGCGGCCCGCGGGCGTCCCACGGCAGCACCGCGGGGTCGAGGGGCCGGGTGCGGTCGGCGAGCGCGCTCAGCGCCGCCGCGACGAGCGGGGTCGGGTAGGGCGTCGGCCCGGGCAGGGCGAGCGGGCCGTCGTGGGCGTGGTCGGGCGTGCGGGGCGCGAGGAGGCCGAGGCGGTCGCGGGTGATCGTCACCTCGTCGAGCAGGGCGGCCAGGTCGCGCCCGAGGACGAGGGCGTGGGGCAGGTCGTCCTCGACGCGCACGTGCTCGAGGCGGCGCTCGACGTCGACGCCCGCGACGCGGATCGCCAGCGTGACCCGGTCGCTGCGGCGGATGCCGCGGGCGGTGTCCTCGACGAGGTGGGGGAGGAGCCCGAGCTGCTCGGCGAGCTCCGCGGACAGGGTGGTCTCGGAGCTGCGCGGGTTGAGCACCGCGCGCACGCCGCGGGTGCGCCGGGGGCCGTCGACCACGGTCACCCGCGCGCGCAGGCTCGCCGCGAGCGCGCCGCCCCGGGCGGGCACGCCGTAGAGCGCGACGGTCGCGTGCCGGCGGGCGCCGACGGCACCGGCGGGCGTGCGCTCCGCGCGGCGGGCCAGGGTGCCGCGCCGCCCGTCGTCGGCGATGCGCAGCACCAGCTCGCCGTCACCGGCCCAGCCGCCGAGAAGGTCGCGGCCCCAGCGGGAGTGGCGCAGGTCCGCCTGCACGCGGACGCCCGGCAGCCGGACCGGGGTGTCGTCGCCGACGAGCCGCACCTCCAGCGGGCGCCGCAGCCGCGACAGGGTCGGGTCGTCGGCGTCGACGACGAGGTCGTCCGGCCCGATCCCCAGCGAGAGCGCGGTCTTGACCGTCAGCGTCGTCGCGGCCGCCTCGAGGTCGGGACGCCCGACGACGGCGTGTGTGGTGCCGTCGGTGTCGGTCACCCGCACGACGAGGACCGGCGTGACCTGCCCGTACCGGGCCACCGGCATGAACGGCACCGCGCCCAGCACCCGCACCCCGACCGCCTGCAGCACGGCCCGGGCCTCGCGACGCCGGCCGCCGGGCTCCCGGGTGTCGACGCCGGTGGCGTAGGCACGGGCGGCCGGGTCGCGGTGGTCCGGGACGAGGTCGGGCAGCCAGGCGCGCGGCTGGCCGCGGGACTGCTCGGCCACCTTGAGCTCCGCGGTCGCGAGGACGGCGTGCGCGAGCGCGTCGGCGTACGCGGGGAGGGCGGGGCGCAGCCGGTCGGCCTGGTCGAGCACCGCGAGCAGGGCGTCGGGGTGGCGCTCGGCGAGGTAGGCGAGGCCCACCCGCACCCGCGGCGGCAGCGTCTCCCCGGCCAGCAGGGACTCGACCGCCGCGGCCCGGGCCTCGGGGTCCGCCGCGGGCCGGAGCACCTGGTCGACCACGACGACGAGACCCGCCGCGTTGCCCGGGACGACGTCGACGACGAGGCGGCCGTCGCGGCGCGTCCCGGTGGCGGTGACCGGCAGGCCCGTCACCGGGTCCACCGGCTCCCGGCCAGGAGCGAGGACGCGCACCGTCAGCGCCGGCACCGCCCCGCGCGGCACGCCCTGTACCGCGAGGTGCCGGCGCCACACCGCCACCGATGGCACCCCGCGCAGCAGCGCGGCGGTGGCGGCCAGCTCCGCGCGCAGCGGCTCGCCGGACGGGAGGCCCGACCGCCACGCGGCGAGGCGGCGGGTCAGCCGCTCGCGACCGCCGGCGCCGAGCTCGCGCCCGCCCGCGACGCCGGG